>WRFZ01000146.1 GCA_009778655.1 Candidatus Azobacteroides sp. | reverse complement strand
AGCTTGAAGCGGCATTGGCGGCGATGGTGACCCGTTGTAAAGGATTGGCAATCGTTATGTCGAACAGGCGTTTGAACAGTCCGTCGCAAATTTTAAACAAATCAGGATTGACTCCTTCCGTGATAAGCCCGCCATTTGAAACATTGTCGGATGCTTTATTTCCGAACCAAAACAGACGCCATACCATTTTTTCCATTGCCTGTGAGAGTAACGGCTCTACTATAACGTCCATATAGTCAGTCCCTGTAAGGTCTGCCCTGTCAGTTCCGGTTCGCATCGTAAATTGTACCAGAGTATCCTCTAAGTCCCGATAACAAATTTTTTCCGCTACTTCGTAAGCTCCAAGCTCCCATAACTTTTCGATTGTAGCTATTTTGGAAGCGTTCCAATTAGGGTTACACCCGTTAGCCAGAAGTCCTACCGGCTCCATTTCGCCGATACCGCCCAATCGTGAACCGGGAATAACTCCGGTCATTACGTCCATCGTTTCGTTAATCGAGCCGAATTGCAGAATAGAGAGAAACAAAAGTTCCCTTAAATCCGTTATTCCCTGATTGCTCACGGTGAATTGATCCGTGTATTGTTGTCCTGTACTTGCCATAATATTATTTTTTTATTGTTTAACAATCAGGATTTTACAAATCTCTTAGCTTTCAATTCCGCAAGCCTTTGAGCCGTTTTACTCTCGCGTCCGTCATTATTGTTACCGCCTGTCATCTGAGCCTTGCGCCCTGCCGGTTTGTAGTGCGAACACTGTTTAGCAAGCCATTCGGTACCTCCCGCGATTTTAATCGCATTGAGCTGCAAAAGCTCCTCGTTGGTTTTTGCAGCGGCTTGCGCCGTCGCAAGCTGTTCCCTCAATTGCGCGTTTTCGGCGCGTAACTGTTCGATTTCTTCATCGGAGGTATCCGCGGGGATAATTTCCGTTATCACGCCGTCCGCGATTACGATCGTGGAGCCGTCGGGCATGACGTATGAGCCGTCCGGACTTGCCGAATCGCCGACCTGCGGCTCTCCTTCTTCGCGGTCAATCGTGATGATGTCGCCGTTTGCGGCGGTCAAATCCATCATGTTTGCCGTTTCGTCCTCGCCCGTGAGAATAGCGAGAATCTTTCGGAGCTTGTTTTCTCCTTTCTTTTTCACTTCCATTTTTTTGTTTTTTTGATTATTGTTCGTGTGAATTAATGCCATAGCCGTTTGTTTCGCTTCCGTGGCGAAACCGAGCGATACCGCCTCTGACGGGCTGATATACGTTTCATTTTTCATAAGGTTTGAAATAGTCTCCTTATCAAGTCCGGTTTTATCTGAATAGAACTTTTCAGCTCTTTTTTCAAAATCACCTATAAACTGAGATGCTGCGGACAATGTTTCCGCATCGCCTTCAACTCGCATCCACGGATTGTGAATCATAATCGGGCAGCCCGCTGTCCGTTTGTCTCCCGCAAGAAAAAGAATCGAAGCGGCGGATGCGCATTGTATTTTGCATTCGGTGATGATTTGCCGGTTAAGTCCGCGAAGATAGTCGTGCATATCGAATGCAAGCTCGCCGTCTCCGCCGGGTGATGAAATGACGATATGCAGCGGTTGATTGTCGGGTTCGTTTTTGACGTCCCGAATCAAACGGACGAGCGAGTACTGCCCTTTTTCGCTGCCTATGATTCCGATTACCTTTATCATATTTTTTGATTTTACGGCAAAGGTAAACAGGGTGGAATTTATTGAAGAAGAAATGACGTAAAACCTACTGCAAAAGTTTTGCAGTAAGTAATTAATTGAATAACAATTATTTACTGTTATTCGGTATCAATCGTATATAGTCGGTAATAATATATAACGAATTAAACATCAATTAATTAAAGCGGGAATATTAACGGTTTTTTACTGAACCGGCCGGTTCGGTAAGTTTTTGCAAATAAAAAACCCCGGCCGGGAGCGAATCCGAGCCGGGGCGGTCGTCAAACAAAAAGATACGTCATGCTATCAAACGAGCCGTATCCTTTATTTTATTGCCTATATCTTCCAGAGCGAAAGATAAAGTTTTCAATTCTTCTTCGGTAAACGAAGTCAGATTTCCGTTTTTAATGTTTCCGTTTAATTTTTGGAAAAACCAACTCTTGCTTTTACGAAAGTATTCCCGTGCAATGTATGTCATTGAAACAATACCGAGAATATCTTCCAGCTTCATTCGAACGGTTACTTCGTTACAGAAACTCTTTATTCGTTTCGTATCCTCCTTTGCGGAATTGATAAAAGCATCCGCAAACTCTTTCCGTTCCTCTTCCGATTTGGAAGCTATGCGATTCCGAAACTTGACGTCGAATTTTTGTTTTTCCCGTTCCGTATCGAGAGTAATAAATTCTCTTTTTAACTTTTCAATTTCTTCCTTTGCGTTCATAACATAATTATTTACGATTTGTTAAAAGCAGCCTCCGAAGGGGCTGTTGTCATTCTTTCAACAGTAGATAGAGCTGAATCAGATTGTCGAGACACTCATTTACCTCTATCTCCCATTCCGTTTCGGAAGTCATCTTAACGATGTCTTTCTCATACCGGACATAAAATTCAAGCAATTTCTTCTCTTCTTCTATGCGAGCCTTCAGCTCATTTTGATTCAACATTTCAAATATCTTTTAGTTTGACAATACAAAGATAGTAAACTATCGTTTACCGACCAAATGTTTCGGCAATTATTTTTGTTAAAAACGAAAGATTTAACATTTGAAAGCAAAAAGCCCCGCTTGTGCAGCGAGGCTTGACTTTTGCTTGATGTTGTTGTCAAATATTCTTACCAATCATTACTGCTTGTAATGGTAGATTCGTTTTTTAATGACGATTCAATATTATTGAAAATCTTATTTACCGTAAGGCAAAGATTGATAAATACTTTTGCATAATTTTTTTTGTTGTATTTTGTTTTTTCGACTATCGGGTACGTTTCTGTTATTTTTACATCGAATCTGTCTGTGGTTTTAGAATCTTTTATGGAAACATTGTATTCATTCACGGATAACATGACTCTAACCCTGTTTTCTTTTATATCCATTCTGATTGTGTGATTACAATTATATGTTGTGGTCGTAAAAATGTTTCCGTCTTTAAGCACGTCAAAATTCCCTTTTCCGATAACAACCCCCGCATCTTTGTCTTTTTGCTGAATCACATCGTTGGCGCTTTTGTAAGCGACAGCCATATAATTTAATACATTTGTGTAGATTTCATCTTTCGTTCCCGGTATATTTTCTAAAACTTTCGTAAACACAACATCGGAACCTTCCACTTTATATAAATCCTTAAATAAATCCAAGTCTTTTTTTTGTTCTTCCGTTTGGGCGAATACGGCTAATTGAGAAACAGTGAACAGTAAAATAAATAATACTTTCTTCATAACGATAATAATTAAAATGTTAATATTTTTTTTGCAAAAGTAGATAAAAGATGATGATAATACAGAAAATGCGGAATTATTTATTTCTATTTACGATACGGATTTAAAAATGTTTGACGGTATCGGATATTCGTTGAAAAACGAATCGGGTATCAACGCAAATAATGTCCCGTAAACGGAATTGACATGTCGCCGCGGGAAATGCAGCGAAAGCCGTTGCATTTTTTGTTTATGATATTTTATTTAATCGGTAACCGTATAAAATCGAAATGCTCATATTTCTTTCTCAAACCTGTTGACTATTTTATATACCGTCCTTTCCGATACTTCATATTCGGTTGCGAGATACGCGACGATATAGGTGATTTTATGTCCTTCGTTTTTCAGCCGTACAAATTCGTTATACAAATCAAGATACTTTGCGTAATCAATACCGACATTGAGTTTTTGAAAACCTTCAATCATCGGCTTGTAAACGGATAAGGCTTCATATACTTTCATTGCTCAGTCTTTCCTGTACTTGTACTCTGTTGTTTACGTTGTTTATTTCTTCGACGGAGACGACGGGATTCGGCATTTCCGCGATTGCTCTTGCGAATGCGCGGAACAGCATGTCTTCGCCGATTTGCTGTTGGGAAGTTTGAACGACATTGATGGGAACGCCGCCGCCGATTTGATTGAGGGCGGAAAGGGCGGGGCCGAACATCGAGGTGGCGGATGCGGTCATTACGCTTTCGCCTCTCGATAGGTTGGCCGTAACGCCGTCGGATGTTCCGGAGCCTGCGCCGGAAATAACGCCGCCTTCGGCGAATTTCGGGGCTTTGGGTTGTTTTTCTTTCGATAACAGTTGTTTTGCTTTGGCCACGTTTGCGAGTATGGCGGCAATGGTTATCGCAATAGCCGGAATATTAGCCGGAAATCCGACTTTTTGGGCTGATCTGACCCCTTCAACCAAAGCCGTCGCTGTTGCCAGTCCGATATTGAATAAGGCGACGGTTTTGGCAAATACCGCCAAAGTCTCGTTATCTTCCGCGAAAGATTCCAACACTTGCGAGAAAGCTTCGCCTATCGTTTGCGCGGCTTGCAGTTGAGCAACGACACTGTCGTGAATTACCTGTTGATTATCCAATTCGGCTTGATTTACTCTTTCTTTCTGGTCGAGAACGGCATTTGTGTAGGCGATTTCAGCTTCCAATCCGGTACCGAATCGGGCGGCTTTGGATTCGGCGTCCATATTCAGCAGGGCGTCGTATTCCGATTGCGCCTGCTGTAATCTGATATTTGATTCTTCGATTGAACCTTTTATTACGCCGTCGAGGCGTTGACGCCATTCGAGGTCAATTGCCGCTTTTTGGTCGGCTAATATTTTTGCTTGTCTCTGTTTTGCCAAATCATCCCGCTGCGTGTCGTATTTAGCTATGATAGCCGCCTTCATTTCTTCGGTCAGTTCGGTATTTCTTAATTCGGCCTCTTGCTGTTTTTCCAATTGTTGCATACGGAGTTTATATTCTTCTTCTCCGCCTTTTGCCGCCGACTGTAATTGCAGTTCGATTAATTTGGTTTCGTTTTCGATACGCTTTTTAATTTCCTCGTCGGAAAGTTTGTCCAAATCCTGCTGACGTTTGGTTTCAATGTCAATGATTGTTTTGTTGATTTCCCCGCGGGCCGTATCGGTAAGGTTTTCTTCATCCGCTAACCTTCTTTGCAAGTCTTCGATTTGACGTTCGTATTGCAGGTTTATCGCCCGGCGCTGTTTATCTGCTCCTTCTTCAACGATTGCGAGGGCGGCGTCTTCGGCCTGTCGGATGGCTTCACGCTCTTTTTCGGCGCGTTCTTTGGCGGCTTGCGCCGCTTCCTGCGCCCGTTGTTCGGCAACGTCGGATAACCGTTTCGTTTCGGCGGCTTCTTTTACCTTGCCGTCCTGTTCCAAGTCATCGAGCGTTTTTTTAAGATTTTTATATTCATCGCTGTTGACGTCCGAAATATTTTGCAGGGCAAGCCTGTATCCGACTGTTTTTTTGTTTAAAATATCCATTTCCTTTTTATACAAATCTTCCGCGCTTTTTCCCGATGCCCGGTCAACGGCTAAGGTATTTTCGAGCCTTTCCGCTTCATTCAACAGCGCTTCCGATTGCGCTTTGCGTTCGGCTTCAAGTCTGCGCTTTGCGGCGTTTTCCTGATTTTTTACCGTTTGCTCGGCGGCTCCTTTCTGGTAATTGCCGAAAACATTTAATCCTTTTTTCATTTCATCGAGAGCGCCGTTGAAATCTCCGCTCATGATTTTGCCGAGCGCCGCAAACGGGGCGATGATATAATTTTTAATCGCTTCGTAAACGCCCGCAGCCACTTCTTTTATCTTATCTACCGCTTTGCCGAAACCGCTCATTCCGTCGGTTCCTTTTTTGAACCACCCTACCAAATCATCCCAATGCGCAATCAGTTCGCCGACCAATACGACCAGCGCGCCTATACCGGTTCCGATGATTGCGCCGCGTAATAATTTGAACGCCGTGCTTGTCGTTGTCGTACTTACTCCGAACAGTTTCATCGTTGCGGTCGCCGACTTGGTTGATGCGTCCCATATCTTGGTTTGTGTGGTTTGCAGCATGGTCATCATGGCGCTTTCTTTTTTCAATGCGTTTTGAATAGCCGTTAAACTGTTTAATGCAGCCATGACAATCTGCAAATTTTTCATCGTATCTGCGAGTTTTTTGTTTTCCGTGTCGGACAGGCCCAATACCGACTGATACAGTCCGTAACTTCCGATCAATGTTTGCAGCCCTTGATTTATACCGTTAAATGCCTGCTGGCTGCTTGACATATTTCTTAATGATTGATTTGCGGAATTAATGGCATTGCGTATTTCTCCCGCCTTGTCTATCAGTTCCTGAAATTCGGCGGTGTTATCCTGACCGGCAAGTTTCATTTCCTGAATCTGTTTTACGTATTCGGCCAATTCCCCGCGTAAATTACGGGTCGCCTTTTCGTAGTCTCCGACCGAGCGGCGATGGTCGCCCAAAGCCTCTTCTTCTTCTTTGAGCTTGGCGGTGATTTCCGTTATGTCTTTTTTTAATTTTTTTCCGTCGTCCGAATTTTTACGCTGCTCTTCGCTCATGGCGGCGTATTTTGCGTTCGCATCGGAGAGGGCGGCGCGCAAAGCGTTCAGACTGCCCGCTTTCTCCCGCTCTATTTTCAAATTGTTTTGAATCTCTTTGCTCAACGCTTGGACGGCTTTTTTGTTGTAATCCGTTTCGGCCTTGGCGGCGGCCATTGACTTATTGTATTCCTCCTGCGATATGATTCCGCTCCGCAGCGCTTTTTTCAAGGATTCCTGTATTTTCCTGTTTTCCTCGATCTTCATGGTGTACTCGGCTATGCCTTTAACGGCTTCTTCGTACTTCACTTCGATATTAAATATAACATCATTTTGATTTTCCGGCATGATTATTTGTTTTTTATAAATTTATTTATTATATTTGCGGTGTAAATATTATTAATATGAAACATTTGCTTGACATACTTTCCATCCCTTCCGCAATCATTCTTGTTGCTTATGCCGTTTTTTATTTCAGACACAGAAAGGAAATCCGGAAAGATACCGATAAGAAGATGAAAGAGAAATACCCGGACTGGCCTAAAGTACCGAGACAAAAAACACATTATTCGGTTTTCCCTTTGAGCCTCTGGAATGATTAACCTACATTTGCAATAATTTTGCTTTTGCGACATTGTTTCCGTTTATTTGCAATTCAATGATTATATAATAGTTTCCGGTTTGCTCAAGGTAAACCGGGATCATCAGATCGAGGGTGAAAATATCCGTATCCGTTAACAGCAAAGAAATTTCAATGACTTTCGGGTGAAGGATTATTTTTTGATAGTTCGAATAATAAGCGGTTTTCAGATTTTCAAAATACAACTCCGATGGAAATACGGCAAAGGGTGCCCCGTTTTCATAATTCGTGAGTCCGGTTTTATATTCTATGAGTATTAACCTGTCTTTGAGTTTGTTCCGTGTTAAAGTGTAATCATCATTAACGGTATAAAGGTTAAAATTTGCAATAGGAAAAATATCTCCGCTTTCATCGGTGAGCAAGTAATTATCACTCGGTGCAAATTTCATTTCATACAATGTTTTTTCTTCTTCGAGCGCGTAACTGTCAACATCCAAAGAAGCATCCGCTTCCATAATTACCATGTCGTCTTTCGTATATAACAACCGATTCTTTTTTGCAAAACTACCGAATGAGAATGAAACGGAATCAATTTTGTTTCCGGTGATAACTTTACCCGTCCAATTCTTTGCCTGCGCTTTTTTATCGTATAATTCGTCAATCGAATAGAGCCGAACGGTATCTTCATCGGTATAATTTGCAAATAACCCGAACATCGCCGTTACAGTACTCAACATATCAAATGCCGTTATGTCGGGAAGATTGACCGCTATCGGATATTTATCGCCCGTATTCAAACTTACATCTGTTATGTGCATCGTTATTGTACCGGTATAGGTTCCTTCCGGGCTTTCTATGCAGTTCTGGAAAAAACCCGCGGGATTAATCCATACGTAAAATTTAACGGTAATAATATCGCCGGCCTTACATTCGATCAGCTTTATTTTATCGAATACCATATCATCGTTCATTCCGAACGATACGATTGATTCTTCCGTGTCATTTTTATATACATATATTAATCTTATATACTTGTACGGATTATAATTATCCTTAGGGATAAATTTCAAAGTCCCTGCGAATGTAATATTGCAATCATTCCGTATCATGATAGAATTTCCGACTATCAATCCCGAATCGTCTTTTATTACGTTTATTACGAATTTATTCTTATAACCGAAAATAACATCGTCAACGGAATTAATAACGGGGTCAAGGTTTAATTCAAACATGGGCATATATATTCTGTCATATAAACTTGCAATATAATCCGGTATATCAATATTTATACTCAAACAATCGGCTGTTTTACTCATAACCCATTTTAACGATACAAACCGCACGTTGACGGGTGCGGCAAAAATACCGGTATGCGACTGATACACTTTTGCCTTTGCGCATCCGTAATTCCGGGTATCCGGAGAAATAAAATAATCGGGGTCGGTTGTCGTAAGCATAAAATAATCGTCAATCTTCATCGCTCTCAGCTTCAAATTCTGCAATTCCTTTATATTAAAACCGACTCCCCACGTGATGAAAAATTCGATGTAGTCGGATACGGCGAGGACATATCCTTTTCCGTCTTCGATTATCGGAAGCCCGTTTTTGTACAGCTTGACTTCATTTATCCGATACGGAAAATAATCCGGCTCATTCGTATTTTCGGGAATGTTGCTGAATTCGATTGCTCTCAGATTCCCGATCGTTTTCGGGATTTTTATCGTGGTGGTGCGATTGGATTTGACGCTCGTTATTTCCTGAAATACGGATGAGTTGTAAATCAGCGAGAAATCGAATTTATCGTCCAATTCGATTAATTTATATTCGACCTTGTTTTCGGTATCATTTTCGATCTTTTTTCCGATGTACAGTTCGTAGTTTTTCATAATTCGTGATTGAATGTTTTAGGCAGAATCAAGGTGCATTCGAAGTCCTGCAGTTGCGATCGGTCTTTGACGAACGAGCCGTCGGCGATGTTTACGCCTGTCCAAAGTTGTTCGTCGTTTTCGTATCCGCAAAACATATCAACGTAAACCGCTTCGGGCAATGATTTCAAAAATAGGAATGTGTCGCGGTCTGCAAGCGGAGCGAAGAGTTTGATTGTTCTTTGACAGTCCTTTTCCGTTCGGCTTGTTCCGGGATTGTATCCGTCTTCGAAATCCGCCGTTCGCAGAAATTCGACGATGTTGTCGGCGTTCTTCACTTCGTTCGATTCGGATGCGATGTTGAACAGGTAATAACACCGTTCGCCGAGTTTGTTTATCCACCGGAGATAGATTCCTTCGGTGCAGTCGCTCACGTTGAGCGTGATGCGTATGCTTTTTTCTTCGTCTATTCTCATATCAATTCAATAATTTTCTTTGTTTCACCTGCGGCCTCGCGTTGTAAGAAGCGAAGTCGTTCGCTCTCGTTACTCCGTTTCCGTCCGCCACGTCCCAATCGCCGAAATTAAACGCGGCCCCGTCGCAAACGTTCCCGGTCGTGTTGTCCGTTCCGCTCGTTGCCGTGACGTTCGGAAATCGGCTTAAGAATTGAGCAATACTTAACGAAGGCATCAGGAACGTCCATTGATTCAAAAAGGTTATCGTGTTATCCCATGTCTGACTTTCGTTTATCGCCCATAATCCGTTAAATCCGCTTCCGACGCCTCTTTTCGCTCCGTTGTCCACGTAATAACCGAAAGCGCCGACCATGGAGGTCATGTTCGGATATGAAGCGTCCGGGAACAGGCTGTCCGGGTGTTCGTCAATCCGTGCGCCCCGCCAATAATCCGGAAGATATTCGCCCCATGAAAAGCGGGGGCTTCCGCCTCTGAAATTCCAAAAACAGCCGTCCATGCTCTTTATTTTTTGACCGTTTCCGAGATGCAGGAAGAAATTCGACGCCAATATTGCCCTTGTCGCTTTGTTGAACATCCAATCGAGTATGATGTCGTCCGCTTCGTTGTTCATGAACAAATCGGGTTCGAGCAGCAGCGGGTAATCGTAGTTGTTCGGCCCCATACTGCCGTATTTATCGTTAATTGCGTTGAAACATCCCGTAAAGTCTTTGATGTTCTTTTGATTTTGAAAAATATTCATCTCCAAAAATCTTTCCGCGGTTAAGAGTTCGGATGCGTTATTCGGTTGGCCGTATTTTTCCGTCCAATTCGCCCCGACGTTTCCCATCTGTCTGAACGTTTCGAATACGCTCGTCAGTGCATTATCGGCGGCGCAGGAAAGCATGTGCTTTTCGATTTTTTCGAATCCGCTGCCGTAATAGGTGCGGTTGAGCTTATGAACCTGATCTTTATGAGTTATGTTTTGATACATGTTTGACGGAAATCGCATCCGGTCGGCGGACGTGTAAACATATCCGCTTCCCGTATTTTTATTGCCGAAGTTTTCGAACATGAAATCAAAATCCGTCATGTTCGGAGTCTCCAGACCCGGAAAGTCCGACGCGAAGCTTCCGTTGACGACGCCGGCGAACATCTTGTATCCGCTCGTAAGCGAGGGACTCAGTATTTTCCTGATTGTCGTAATGTACTGATTCGGCAGAAAGGTTGCTCCCCAATCGGTATTCGCGCTTTCCTCAAACGAGGAAAAGCGGAAGACGTTGACGCCTTTCCGCACCTTTACCGTAACCTGTTTTGTATCGGTTGTCGCGTAGGTGTGCGGAAAATCTTTCCCGACATATACCGTAAAGGGGTTTCCCTGTCGGTCGGTAAATTCGACTTTCGTCGGCTGAGGTACGTCGAACGGTTCCGTGTTTCCGTCTCCCCAATCTATTTGCGCCTCACCCGATTCGATTGCGGCCATGTTAATCACCCGTTCGATGGTTTGACCGGCCGAAGCGGGTTTTACGTCGAATACGAATTGCGACAGCCATGCGCCGTCCTGCGTGATATGCAATGTCGCAAACACATTCGTATCGTCGGTCGAGCGAACGATAATATCGGCATTCCTCGGATATTCGATATCGGATTCCGAAATTTTGAAGGCAATGTCGCTTCCCGATATTTGATACGAAATCCATGCTTCCCCGTTTTCGACCGTAAATCCGCCGCCGTTTGTTATCACGCCGATTGTTTTTGTCGTTTGATTGTAATCGACGGCGAGATTATATTCGGTTAATTCAATCGTGATATTTTTTGTGTCTATATAGAATACCGCCGTTTCGTTTGCTTTGACGTTCGGAATGATATTGTGTTTTCCCGTCTCGATTTTTCGCCAAACGGAAGGCGCTCCGCCGTCCGTTTCACAGACGAAATTCCGTGTGTTTTGCAGAAAGAGCGGGAAAGTAAACGGCAGGTTTTTGAACCATGTCAATGTTTTGGAGCGGTTGTAGGTTTCGCCGATTTGAAGCGCGCCCCAAATTACTTTCACGGTCCCGTCCTGCGGGTTGTTTTTTTCATCATCCGCCGTAAAATCAACGGATTGTATCAAGATTTTATCGGACTCTTGAATGTTCCTGAAATCATGTATGTTGAATTTCGATTGCGCCAACGCGCTTATGTCGAATTCACATACGCCGTTTGTTGACGCTCTTTTTAGGGTGAAACCGCTCACGGAAAGCGTACATTCGCCTGTCGCCTGCGTGCATTTAATGATTACGGGATTGAATGCGAATGCCGTTTCGGGATATTCTATGTTCATTTTGCTGCGTTTATATGGATTGTTTGTATTTCGGTTGAGAATAATCCGGTCAGTTTTTGCCGGATGTTTTTCAGAGTTGCCGGTATTTCGTTCGAGTAAATATCTTGTCGTCCGCCGTACCAATGCAGTTTTGTTCCTTCCGTTTTTATTTTATAAGCGATTGCTCCGGCGAGCGAGCTGTCGCCGCGTTGCTGCGGGTTGTATTCGGGTTGCCATTTTTTTGAGGGCTTGCGGACATAAGGAATCGGGCTTGCGGTTATTCCTTTGTCTTTCATCCATTGAAGGATAATGCCTTGAAATCCCTGCGGAACTTTACCGGGTTTTCTCCCCGTTTCGAGCGTTTCGAAGGGGAAACGGCCGAGCAACTTAACGCCGTCTCCGGATTCGACGATTTCAAGGCTTGAAAGGGTTTTTCCGGATGCGTTTTGCTTTGTGGAGATAATGTTGTCGGATATGCGCTTTTTCAGCGTTTCGACTTCTTCGAGTACGATATGTTTTACCGGTTCGTTCATATGCAGGCGATGATTTCTTTTAATCGGATGTTTACGGAAATCCCCGCGAGGTTTACGTCCAGTTTATCCACGACGTCAATGCCGCCGACCTGTTCGGGATTGAATCCGAGGGCGACGAGTCTGCCGCGGAATCGAAACCACAAATCCATCATGTTGTCCGCAATCGGGGCGGCATCTTTCGGAGTACTGAAGTCAAGCGGGCATTTATCAACGAAAAACAACAACAGATTTCTGTATATCCGATAGTGCGTTTTGTAGTTTTCGTCTTCGTTCCAGATTTCGGGGAATTGCCTCAGGAGCGCGGGATAGGAGGGGGCGTTGTCGGCCCGGAGGTTTATCCTTGCGATGTCGTCGAAAATATAGGTGAGTCCCATTTCCGAGGTAATTTTTTCGAATGCTTCGTTAATTTTCATTTTATTTTTTTTGAGTATATTTCGCGTAATTTTTTTTCGAACAGGGCTTGTTTGTTGTCCATTTCGAGGCATTTGTAGATACGAATCCACGGGATTGATTCGACTTCGGAGTGGTCGGTTATTCCCATTCTTCGGGCGTACCAGTCAATTGTTCCGAATATACCGTTGTCAATTTGATTGATTCCGGCTTGAATTTCTTCGGCGCTCGGACGGTATTTTATTTCGGAGAAGAGTTTACCGATTCGCGTGAGTTCTTTTTGTATGAAGAGCATGAAGCGGATAATGTCGAACGCTTTGCAGGTCAACGCCTTTTCTTTGTTGATATTCAATATGACATCAAGCGGAACGAACAGCATGTCTTCGATTGTTTTGACGGATTGTATTTGAATCAGTTGACCGAATGTCAAGTCGTTGAGATTTTTCGGAGCGGGTTTGTTGAGGATGTAGGGGGGCGGTTCCGTTGATTCGAGTTTGCGGAAAAGGTCTCCGATTTGTTTTTCGTCCGATTTGAATAAGTCGGTGTAGAAGATGAAATCTTTCAGCGTCGTATCTTTATCTGTTCTCATATTTCAATTCAGTTTTATCGTTTTGAATTTAGGCTTCTTCAGTATCGGCGCCAGAAAAAAATACATCCCCATTATCAGCATATCGAGATAGTCGGGAGAATGTCCCAAAATCTGTTTCATTACCTCTTTTGAGATGATACGCTTTTTTTGAGTGTCCGTAATCCCGTTATCCGATTTCAATACCATTAACTCTTCTTTAATAATTTCCCGCTGCTTTTCTGTACATATTATATTCAAATCACGGTTGTTTATCTTTTCGGCCAATTTGTATGCGCATTCCGATTTGAGATTGGCGTACAAATCCTTATCGAAAGCGGTTGCTCCGCCGTGAAATTCTTTGATTCCGTTGATGTAACTTTCAAGGTATTGACCCAAGCCGTCGCTGTCCGCAATCGTCATGCTTCTTCCGACGCCGTCCTTATCCATCAGTTTACGCAAATCGGTTTCTATCTCTTTTGCCGGAGAAAAAGTTTTATCTGTCGCAATACGGCAAACGGAACCTCTCCAACTGCCGGCAACGAACCGGTCGCGTCCTTTCATTGCAAGGTCGGCGCTTATACATTTGCGGCCGACTTCCGAAACGTGATTATTCGTGAAACAATCGCATACCGAATCATAATCAACCAATAACTCCGGGTCATCGTCATATTCCCAATTTCCGAGCAGAAGACGTTCCTTTTGCGTCCTGCTGAATGTTCGCTCAAGATTAAGCAGATAACCGTCGGGCAGTTTTTTATTGTCGTTCGGCAATGCCTGAACAAATCTTTTCCACGATTCCAAATTTCCTTCTTTGAACTTTTTATAATAATCGCCGTACAGATAGTTTTTTGCCGGATTGCAAGTCTGCAAAAGTTTCGGAGCGAGTTTGTAGGTGTCGTTTTTCCAACGGCCGATAGAGGCTTGGAGATTTGATTTTGCCTCGAGATTAAATTCGCCCGCTTCTTCAATCCATCCCCGCGTCATCTGCATGGAACCGAAACGCTGGTAAAGCGGATCGGTAGGCATATATCGCGCGTCAAGCAAATATACGCGGCTTCCGTTATTCAGCTCGAAATAATTATCATTCCCCTTGTAGTTATGGTAGTTTGAATTTATACCCCAATTTCGTAAAACTTCATAAACGGTCGGTATCGTGTATTTACGAAGGTCAATTAACTGCTTTCTGGCAATGAAATAAAACGTTTCCGGATACGTGAGTGCATCTCCGAAAATAAGCGAGCATCCGAGATAACTTTTCCCGCTGCCTTTCGAACCGCCGTAAACAATGTCGGTTACCGTATCATCTATCCATAAACGGCAAACCTGTTTTTGCTTTTCGTTACCGTATGTATTAAATTCGAGAGTTTTAATCATGTTACCGTCATTCCGGTTATTACCGCCAATTCTTTTCCCGCGCTCTTAATATCAACATTGCTTGTTATATACCCCATCATTTTGCATCGTAATTCGATACAGGCCTTTATTCCGTTCAAGAAAGCAACTTCTCCGTTTTGCTCGACTTCTTCGAGTTGCATTTCATTTCGGAGTTGCATTTCGTTTTTGCGAATCTTCTTTTTTGAAGAGCTTCCCAATGACTTATCCCAAGCAATCCAGTACTGATGTTCAAGCCTGTCTAATTTTTCAATTTCGGAAATCAGTCCGTAAGCCGCTGTTTTCTCCGCTTGTTTTTTGGCTTCTTCCAAAGCTTGCATATAATCATTGAATGCGGTCACGTGAGAAATCTTAACGGCTGTCTCTTTTGAAACCGTTTCGGCTATTTCACGAAAGGAGTATGATTTTGCTCTGTATCGGCAAACTAATTCTTTTTGTTTTTCACGAACCACTTTATCCCGTGCATTATTTCCCTTTGCCATTGTTAAGTTATATTTATTAAGATATTGCTTTTATTATAAGCCTCGATAATATCTTCATTTAAGTCCCAATGTTTACCTTTCGGAAGCGGTAAAGAAAATTCGTGATCGAGCGCCCATTCCGCGAGTTCCGGAGTATTCGGTTTTCCGTTGATTGCCTTAACCTGCCATGATGATTTTTTCAATTCCCCGACGGACAAAGAGCCTGCATCGTAAATCAGATAGTTTGTTCCGATGTAAAGTTCATTGAGCTTTTTAACATCTTCTTTTCCGTGGTACTTTTGAAAATACCATTCTCCGTATCGGTAATTCGCGGTAAATCCGTTTTTGTCCGTGAATAAACCGGTACCGCGCGGATCAATTGAATTTTTCCGGTCCGTGGTTCCCGCTTTGAAATCTTTTGGAATCCCGGAATAGAAAATAAGCCCGCCGGGTTTACATAAAGCGGAAAGGCAAATAAGTACAGCCTTTTCATCTTCCGTTGAATTTACGGAGTTGAGAACCGAATCGCATACAACGGCATCATATTGACCTTTTGTTTCGAGATGTCTTTTTATCCGGAGAAAATCCCGACGAATTTCATCCGTCCATATAGCATCATTTCCGGGTTTCCGCAGAAAAAATTCCATCGTGTGTACCTTATACCCTTTTTTATCGAGCATCTTTGCATAATCCCGAAATCCGGAACCGAAATCAAGAACGGTCATCTCTTTTGTTATATTCGGAATGACTGTTTTTTCGTATAAAGTCGAATGAGAACGTTTACTTTCTTCACCTTTCGAGTTCGTGCGTAACCGGAATTTTTGCGCCAAAGATTGAATATATGTTTTCTTTTCGATATGCGAGTACTCGAATTGTCCGTACTCTTTTCCGAAATAGTACTTTGCTTTTTCAATAAGTTCATCCGGTACCGCATAAACAAGCAAATCCATACCCGACAGTTTTACGGCTTTTGCATAAACCGCCGAAACAATTATGTTCCCTTGCATATCGGTAACGGCATTGGCAAACTGACCGTAGCGGAGAATCATTTTTGACAGCTCGTTTACGAATTGATTCTTTTCTCCCGCGGATACTATTTCGATATCCGAATTTTTTACCGTCTGAAAACCTTGTTTCAACCGTGAGTGTATTTTGATTATCGGAGCGCGCTCGCTGATTTCGCACTCGCAAAAATTGTGGAGTTGATTGAAGCGGACTTCATCGGATGAGTTCACACCCGACAGTACAAAAGCGGGGACGGTTTGCATTTTCATCGCGGCACAGACTTTTGTCCTTTGGTGGCCGGCCAACAGCTTGTAATCTTCAGAACGGACGATAACCGGCTTGATTATTCCGAGTGTCCGGATGCTTTCCCGTAATTTCGTCATTGCTTCGGGAGAAAGATACCGCGGGTTGTAATCCGCCGGACTCAGCTTTGATATTTCCGTGTCAACCGCATTCAACATGATTAACCAATGTTTGCGCGAATCCCAAAAGGGTTCCGTTGGTTGAGAAATATTCATCCGCCTTTCGGCTCAAGTCCGCCGATTCGGTATCCGAAAGCGGAATTTTGTATGTTCCGAATTTCAGATAGTCAAGGCGGGTTGTCGGTTCAAAACTTTCATTTGCCAGCTTCAATTCATCTTCGTGTGGGAAAAGATGCTCGAATTCCGAAATATCGAGTCCGTAAGACGATAATTCGAATTTATCCCATTCTTCGGAGAGTATGTCCCGATCAAACGAGCCGCCGTCGTTATTGGCAACTATGCAAGCTTCGCGAAATTCTTCGTGTGTAAACCGCACTTCCCGGTATGTATATCGGTTGCCGTTCCAATTGATGAATCCGGTTAAAACGGTTTTGTCCGGTTGAGGTTCGCCGAATTGTTCGATTACGTCTATCGTTGCTCCGTCGAATATTTTCGAACGCTGGTTACCGCTTACGTATGCTTTGTTGTTTCGGCAATAAACAACGCCGGAAAGGTCTCCGAATTTTTAAGCAAATTGACAAATCTGAAATAGATAAACACACTCATGTTTTATGTGTTTCAAAGAATAAAGATTTTCCCTCGGAAGAAATACCTAAAAGTCTTATTGATTCGGTTTTTAAGGTGATACTATCATTAACTAATGAGGGATATTAATAAATATCATCAATTTAGAGTAAATGATGATGAGATGGACAGCGGATACGGATTTTCTTTGTGTGATGGAGATTTTATTTTAGCAAGAAAAATAGACGAAAAATATTGGTCACAAAGGCTAAATATTAATAGCTGGTTATTTGTACTTGTTTTCAAAAATGAAGATTATATCATTAGGAAAATTATCGAGCATAACATTGAGACAATGTCTGTTTTGTGTCATCCGTTGAATTTGGCCTATTCGGATTCTATTGTTTATTTGGATGATTTATACGAACTGTATAATGTCATAAGAATTATTGGTAAAAATAACTGTTGAACTATTTTTTACACCAGATATGATTTACATAAGTGAAGAATACAAAGAATTTTTACTTGATACTTTATCAATCCTGCATAACCCTCATTCTTATGATGAAATAAATACTAAGAAAGCGATGCATTATATATACATCGGATTTAAAAATACTAAACACATTATTACTTATGATATATTTGAAAAAGAAGCAATAAGTATTTTTAACTCACAGGTATGTCCGAAGCATTTTAACAATACGGCATTGGAGGTATCTCTCTATTTATGCGGAATTATTGGAAGTACATATAAATATCCTCATTTAATTCTTGTAAAAACAAAGGAACAACTTCAAAATATTTTAGATGTTATTAAAGCAAATGATGCAAATAACTGTTTAACCTATCTTGATATATTTCAAATAGAACACAGAAATGAAATTTTAAAAAGAAAAAAAATCAACGGAAGACAAATAGAGGACGATAAAATAAAGCGTGAATACAAGGAAAAACTTTTGGAAAAAGAACGCATGAAAAACCTTAAAAAACAAGCCCTTCAAGAACTCATCGAAGAAGGATTGATTTTCAACGAAAGAAAAAGCGATGAATCCAAGCGAGAACCTATCCCTCAAGACGTTGCCGACAAGGTGTGGAATCGTGATGGCGGGAGATGCGTAAAATGCGGGAGTCAAGAAAATTTGGAATTTGACCACATCATACCTTTTTCCAAAGGCGGAGCCACAACATACAGAAATCTGCAGCTTCTTTGTCAAAATTGCAATCGGGAAAAATCGGATAACATCGGGTAATTTAAATAAATCACGCAAACCCTGCAAAATCCACTGCAAACAAAACAAAAGTCGCTTATAAATCTGCTGAAATACAAGCGATTAAAAATAATAAAAGTGCCCGGAACAGGACTCGAACCTGCACGTCCTTGCGAACACTAGTCCCTGAAACTAGCGCGTCTACCAATTCCGCCATCCGGGCTTTTCAAATTCAAGTTGCAAAGATACAACTTTTTTTAAAATTATGAATTATGAATTATGAATTAAAACGTATGAGCTATAATTTATTAAATTCCTGCAATGCGTTTCGTATCTTTTCGTAAGTAGCAACCCGAACCGGGACTAAGGGAAGACGAAGCTCGTTTTCAATATGTCCCATGATATTTAATGTGCTTTTTACTCCGGCCGGACTGCCATCCGTAAATAATAATTCGAATAACTCCAAAAACTGTTGGTGAAGACTTAAAGCGCCGGCATAATCGCCCGATAAAGCACAATGTATCATTCGGCTGAATTTTTTCGGAAAGGCGTTTCCTATGACCGAAATAACGCCGACAGCGCCTAATGCGATCAAAGGGAAAGCAACGCTGTCATCGCCGGAAATGACTTGGAAATTGTTCGGTTTGTATTTAATTATAGAATTGATTTGCGCCATATTGCCGGACGCTTCTTTAACAGCAATTATATTGTTAAATTCACGAGCCAATCGGAGCGTTGTTTCGGCCGTCATATTGACGCCCGTTCTTCCCGGAACGTTGTATAAAACGACCGGCAACGAAGAGGCCTGCGCTATCGCTTTGTAATGTTGATAAATTCCTTCTTGAGAAGGTTTATTGTAATACGGAACAACAGACAGAATGGCGTCAACGCCTTCAAGATTTTCGGTTTTCAATCGCTCTACAACTGTTTTTGTACAGTTTCCGCTGATCCCTAAAACAATCGGAATCCGGTTTTTGACTTTACCGATCACGAATCCCGCAATCGCTTTTTGTTCGGAAATTGTCAAAGTCGGCGTTTCGGCGGTAGTTCCCAAAACAACCAAATAATCCGTACCGTTTTGCAGCTGATAATCCACTAAATGCGATAAAGCAGGGTAGTCAATTTCACCGTCAGTTTGAAAAGGAGTTATCAATGCGACTCCCATTCCCGTAAGATTTACATGTTCCATCTGAGTCTGTACATTATAATAAAATATGTCGGCAAAAGTACAATTTAAATTTTAAAAATAAAAATCTGACAAAATAAGATTAACCCGGCAAATTCAATAACTGCATGCAATTTTTTGAAAGAATCACCGCCCGTTTCTCGTTCCGGAAGAAATAACGGTAAGATAATAAATGACTTGTTGACCCAATTCTCTAACAGTCAATTCCAAGTCGGGAGCAAACGAGATTACTATATCGTGAACCGACAGCGCATGTTTGTAAAATCCTACTTTAAGCGGAGAATTTACCGACACTAAAATATACAGTAACAGCAAATTTTCTTTAAGCGTTAAATCAACGGCCAAATCGAACTGTTCATCTGTCAGACTATTGGCTATTTGTAGCAATGATTCGCTTTTCATATCTTTTCCGGTAACGATAGTGTAGGATATATTGGAATAATTGCCGGTATCTTTCTTATTTTTAAACGCAAAGGCTTTTACTTTTTTCCCCATCTTCCTCATCTGTTGAATAAAATAGTTTGCATCATCAAAATTTTCCGTATCAAACAATACCAAAACAGATTTTATTTCTTTCAGATTGTGATAGGCCTTTGTCCTTTCGGAATGTTTAATTATTTGTTTGATTTTTTTTCTTAACAAAAATTTATACATGGTTTATTCTATCATTTTAAGAAATTCGACTTCCGAAATAATTTTTATCTCCATTTTCATGGCTTTTTCCAATTTAGCCGGCCCTATATTTTCTCCGGCTAAAATATAATCGGTTTTCGCAGAAACCGAACTCGTATTTTTTCCTCCGTTTTTTTCTATCAACACTTTGTATTCGTCTCGCGAATGAAGTGAGAATGTTCCGCTGATTACGAACGTTTGTCCGTTCAATTTGTTTGTTTTTTCCGCTAACTCATCTTCTCTCAGCGTAAATTGCACGCCATAATTCTTCAAGCGTTCAACCAGCCGACGATTCGATTCGATGGAAAAATAGTTCAAGACACTGCGAGCAATAACTTCTCCGATTTCACCCACCGTTATTAATTGCTCATAATCGGCTTTCATTAAATCATCAATGGAATGAAAAGCGTTCGCCAGCCTTTTGGCGACTGTCTCGCCCACATACCGGATTCCTAAAGCATACAACGCTCTGTCATAAGGAACCGAAAGCGATTCGTGAACGCTTTCGATAAAATTACGGGCTGATTTCTCAGCCCAACGGTCTAATTTCAGAACATCTTCGGCTTTCAATTCATATAAATCGGCTGCATTTTTTATCAAACCGGCATTGTAAAATTGATTAACCGTTTCCGAACCTATATTGATATACATCGCTTTCCTACTGACAAAATGCTCAACCATTCCTTTGATTTGCGGCGGACAGCCGAAGTGATTCGGACAGTAGTGAATAGCTTCTCCTTCTTCCCGTACCAAAGGGGTTCCGCATTCGGGACAATTTTTGATAAAACGAACTTTATCGCCGAGTATGAACCTTGCCGCTTTATTTACTCCCGTGATTTTTGGGATTATTTCTCCGCCTTTTTCCACGTAACATAAATCGCCGATATGTATATCGAAATTTTCGATGATGTCGGCATTGTGCAAAGAAGCTCGTTTGACAATGGTTCCCGACAACAAAACCGGCTCAAGATTGGCGACGGGAGTGACGGCTCCGGTTCTTCCCACTTGGAAATCAACGGAATTTAAACGGGTTTCCGCCGATTCGGCTTGAAATTTATAGGCTATCGCCCAACGCGGCGACTTGGAGGTCCAACCCAAATTCAATTGCTGACGGGCGGAATTGATTTTCAGTACAATTCCGTCGGTGGCAACCGGCAAATTTCGTCGTTCTTTATCCCAGTAAGCAATAAATTCAAAGACTTCTTCCAAAGTCTCGCATTTCTTGATTGCATCCGAAATTTTGAATCCCCAGCTTCCCGCTTTTTTCAAGTTTTCGTAGTGACCATCGAAAGGAAGATTTTCGCCCAAGAGATAATATAAATAGGAATCCAAACGTCGGGATGCGACAATTGCCGGATTTTGCAATTTCAATGTTCCGGAGGCTGCATTTCGAGGATTGGCAAACAACGGCTCTTCCGACTCGGCGCGTTCACGGTTCAAGTCTTCAAATACAAGCCAAGGCATCAAGACTTCGCCCCGTATTTCGAACAAAGCCGGATAATTCGTTCCATGCAGTTTCAACGGGATACTTTTAATTGTTCGTACATTGGCGGTTACATCATCGCCGCGTACACTGTCGCCTCGGGTAACAGCCCTTATCAAAACGCCGTTTTCATACGTCAGAGAAATAGACGTTCCATCGTATTTTAATTCACAGACAATTTCAAAAGGTTCATTCAGCGATTTTGAGGTTCGGTTATAGAAATCCGTTACCTCTCCTTCCGAATAGGTATTGGAAAGCGAAAGCATCGGATAGACATGTTCGACTTGAACGAAATTTTTATTAATATCGCTTCCTACCCGTTGAGTCGGGGAATTGGGATCGAAAAATTCCGGATGTTCGGCTTCCAAATGCTCCAATTCTTTCATTAACCGGTCAAATTCAAAATCACTGATTTCCGGTTTGGAAAGGACATAATAGCCGTAATTCAGCTTTTCTATTCGCTTCCGTAATGCTTCAATCCTGTCTTTTATCGTTTCCATTAAAAACTTTCTATCATAACATGAATATCCTTATTTAAAACAATTTACTCCTCCTGTTGTATAAATTTGATTTTCAAGATACGCTTTTTATCCATTTCCAAGATTTGGAAAGTATAGGATTCGTATTCAATTACTTCTTTATTTTCCGGAAAATCGCCTTTGATTTCCAAAATCAACCCCGCCAAAGTATCCACTTCATCGGTCAGTTTTCCGAATGATTTGGGATCCAAACCGGTAGCACGAAAAAAATCCGTTAATAATATTTTTGCGTCAAACACATACGAACCATCCGCCGAGCGAGTGAATTTCGAATCTTCGTCATCATATTCGTCGCTGATTTCTCCCACAATTTCTTCCAAAATATCTTCCATTGTAACAATTCCGGAGGTTCCGCCAAATTCGTCAACCACTACCGCCAAATGAGTCTTCGTGGTACGAAATTCTTCCAATAAATCATCTATTTTTTTATTTTCCGGAACAAAGAAAGCCGGACGAATCAAGCTTTGCCAGCGAAACTCGGCATGTTTGTCTAAATAAGGCAGTAAATCTTTGATATATAAAATACCTTTAATATTATCTTGATTATTTGCATAAACCGGTATTCGGGAATATCCGACTTCAATCACGTACCGTACCACTTCTTTGAAAACGGTTTTTATATCCAAATCGGCGACATCCATTCGGGAGGTCATGATTTCGACGGCTGTTTTATTGTATAATCCGATAATTCCTTCCAACATTTCCTTTTCTTCGGTTAACTCTCCGGAGGTTAATTCGAGCGCTTTCGACAATTCGCCAACAGAAACGTCGCTCGTTTTTTTCTTGGAAAGAAAATTCACGAAACGGGTAGAAGTCAGTAAAAGCGAAGAAAACGGACGGGTTACTTTCATCAGTCCGTTCAAGAAAGCGACTACTTTACGTATTAAACTCAATGAATGGCCTTGAGCGTATATCTTCGGAAGTATTTCACCGAAAAACAATATCAAAAATGTCAAGAGGATTGTTTCGAAAATAAAACCGACCACAGGCGCACTCGAAAAATCAACCAATTGGTTGATAGCATAACCGGATAATACGACTACGCCTACATTTACAAAATTGTTCCATATAAGAATCGTCGCTAATAAACGGTCGGAAGATTGCCAAAGGGATCGGATGGCCTTATCGGAATCCGCTTCACCTTCCTCTATTTCATTTTTATCGCCGGGCGAAAGGGAAAAAAAAGCAATTTCGGAAGCGGAAATAATAGCGGAAAGACATAAAAATAGTGCAGAAATAAAGAGCGCTATTATCGAGCTGATCGAAACACTTGAAAAATGAATGTCTGAAAATAAACTTAAAAATGAATCTGAATCCAAAATAAAACAATTTAAATATATTCAATCATGAGTCAGCAGTCAAAAATCATAAATCGTAATAAATATATTCTTTTATATAATCATGACTATTGACTCATAATCTGTTAGAATGGCAAATCGTCATTCTCGTCTTCCGGAGACGAAAGAGGAGGCATGGGTTCGACTTGCTTTTTTTCCGGTACTTGCGTACTATTTACAGGGGATGGCGGAAACGAACTTGCGGTTCCCGTATTATCCGGTTTCCGATCCAACAATTCCATTGTGTCGCCCCAGATTTCGGTAACGTATCGTTTATTTCCGGCGGCGTCATCATAAGAACGTGTACGAATTTTGCCTTCAATGTAAAGTTTGGAACCTTTTTTTACATATTTTTCGGCAATTTCGGCCAAACCTCTCCATAGAACAATATTGTGCC
>WRFZ01000145.1 GCA_009778655.1 Candidatus Azobacteroides sp. | reverse complement strand
TCGCTTTATTAAACGAATAATTTAAGATGCCCGATAACGACGAATTTAAAATACAATTGAGAGTTGCAGACAAAGTATATCCGATTTTTTGTAAACGTTCAGAAGAAGGATTATTCCGAAAAGCCGCAACAGCCATTAATGATAAAATACTTCAATACAGTTCACGGTTTTCCGGAACCAAACTTGAATTGAAAGATTTATTGACAATGGCTGCCATTCATATTTCGGTAGAAAATCTGTTGTTGAAACAAAAAGAAGATACATCTCCTTTGTGGGATAGAATTGAATTGTTAGACAAGGAATTGGAAGAATATCTCCAAGCGATTCAATCGTTCGCTTAAACGAATCAATTGTTTTTACTTTTATAATTTCGCACTATCTTGAAGCTGTTCAAAACGGCTGTCGTTCCGCATTGCGGGATTTCCGGGTGATTTGAATATCTTCAATGATAGTTTTTTTTTTGACAATAACACACATTATTTATAAATAAACGGATATGATAACAACAATAATTACGGGATTTGTCTGCTTACTGATCGGAGGAGGAGGCGCTTGGTTCATTATGAACCGGATAGCCGCTTCGAAAGGCAAACAGATCATTGAAGACGCCCAAAAAGAGGCGGAAACCATAAAAAAAGATAAGTTGCTGGAAGTAAAAGAAAAATTTATTACGCTGAAAGTCGAATTGGAAAAACAAGTGAATATGCGAAATTCAAAAATCCAATCGCAGGAAGCCAAACTGAAGCAACGCGAAATGGCTTTGAATCAAAGGCAAGACGAACTTCACAAAAGGAAAGCGGAAGTGGAAGCCATCCGGGAAAACATGGAAAGCCAATTGGAAATCATTGAAAAGAAGAAACAAGAATTGGGAAAAGTTCATAAAATGGAAATCGAACGGCTGGAAGCGCTTTCCGGTTTGTCGGCCGAAGAAGCCAAAGACCGACTGGCGCAAACCTTGAAAGAGGAAGCGCAAACTTCTGCGGCGGCTTTTATCAATGAAGTGATGGAAGAAGCGAAAATGACTGCGAATAAAGAAGCGAAAAAGATTGTCGTACAATCCATTCAACGATTAGCAACAGAAACGGCGATTGAAAATGCGATTACCGTTTTCCATATCGAATCGGACGAAATCAAAGGAAGAATTATCGGCCGGGAAGGAAGAAATATCCGGGCATTGGAAGCGGCAACCGGAATCGAAATCATTGTTGACGATACGCCGGAAGCTATCATCCTTTCCGGATTCGACCCGGTAAGACGTGAAGTAGCTCGTTTGGCTTTGCATCAATTGGTGCAGGACGGACGTATTCACCCGGCGCGTATTGAGGAAATTGTAAACAAAGTACGGAAACAAGTTGAAGACGAAATTATCGAAACCGGAAAACGGACAACGATTGATTTAGGGATTCACGGACTGCATCCCGAACTGATTCGTATGATCGGGCGAATGAAATACCGTTCTTCTTACGGTCAGAACCTTTTGCAACACTCGCGTGAAACGGCGAATCTGTGCGCAATCATGGCTTCCGAATTGGGATTAAATCCCAAAAAAGCCAAAAGGGCCGGACTGCTTCACGACATCGGAAAAGTTCCCGATGATGAACCGGAATTGCCGCACGCTATCTTAGGAATGCGATTAGCCGAAAAGTATAAGGAAAAACCGGATATAGCGAACGCTATCGGCGCCCATCACGACGAAACCGAAATGACAAGTCTCTTAGCGCCGATTGTTCAAGTTTGCGACGCCATTTCCGGCGCCCGACCCGGAGCGCGAAGGGAAATTGTCGAAGCCTATATCAAACGGTTGAACGATTTGGAACAATTAGCGCTTTCGTATCCCGGAGTAGTGAAAACCTACGCCATTCAAGCCGGTCGCGAATTGCGCGTCATTGTCGGAGCCGACCGCATCAACGATGTGGAAGCCGAAAGTCTTTCGAACGAAATCGCCAAAAAAATTCAAGATGAAATGACTTATCCGGGACAAGTGAAAATTACGGTTATTCGTGAAACCCGAGCAGTCGCATTTGCCAAATAAAGTGAATGTAGCGATTATAAAATACAACGCGGGAAATATTTATTCCGTTCAATGTGCGCTGAAACGATTGGGCATCGAACCGGTCGTTACCGACGACAAAGAGTTGTTGCAAAAAGCCGATAAGATTATATTTCCGGGTCAAGGCGAGGCGACTCAAACCATGCGTTATCTGAAAGCGCAACGATTGGATGAATTGATTGTCAATCTGAAACAACCGGTATTGGGAATTTGTATAGGAATGCATTTGTTATGTCAATTTTCCGAAGAAGGAAACGTTCATTGCCTCGGAATTTTTGATGCGCCCGTATTGAAATTCCATCCGGAAAAACAAGCGGATAAAATTCCCCACATGGGTTGGAATACATTGACAAGGTTGAAAAGCCCTTTGTATAACGGTATTTCCGAAGGAGAATTTATGTATTTTGTGCATAGTTATTACGTTCCTTTGAACGATTACTCCATTGCGCAATCGGAGTACATACAGCCGTTCTGCGCTTCGATGCACAAGGATAATTTTTATGCGGCGCAATTTCATCCGGAGAAAAGCGGTAACGCAGGCGAACGAATAGTAAGAAATTTTATTGAACTCTAAATAAATATCAATATGAATTATGATGACTTAAAAAGATTAGACGAATTAAGAAAAAGCGGCGCGATTTCTGAAGAGGAATACGAGAAAGAAAAGCAAAAAATTTTCGATCAAACGAAAAGTGATTCAAAACCACTTTTAGGCTTGACGGAAAATTCCTACCTTGCTTTGATGCACATATCCCAATTTGCGGGAATCATCGTGCCGGGTTTGGGATTCGCAGCCCCGATTATATTATGGTTGATCAATAAAGATAACAACAGCAACGTGGATGCAACCGGTAAACACATTATCAATTTCATGATAAGCATGTTTATCTATTATGCTGTCGCGGGTGTTTTATGTTGTTTAGTGATAGGGATTCCCTTACTGGTAGCATTAGGAATTATACAGATTATATTTGTCATTATCGCCACAATTAAAGCCAATAACGGAGAAAAGTGGAGATATCCATTCACCATAGATTTTTTAAAATGATTGAAATTATTCCTGCAATAGATATTTTGGACGGAAAATGCGTCCGACTTTCACAAGGCGACTACAACCAAAAAAAGGTATATAATGAAGAGCCGTTGGAAGTAGCCAAACAATTTGAAGATCACGGTTTGCATCGCCTGCATTTGGTTGATCTCGACGGAGTAAAAGCCAACAGAGTTATTAATTACCGGGTCTTGGAACAAATAGCATCCCGCACGTCTTTAATTATTGATTTCGGCGGCGGATTAAAATCGGATTACGATGTACAGATTGCTTTCGATAGCGGAGCGGAAATGGTAACCGGAGGAAGCATTGCCGTAAAAAATCCGGAAGTTTTTCAACAATGGATTGATAAATTCGGCAGAAATTCCATTATCTTGGGAGCCGACTGTCGAAATAACCGGATTGCCGTATGCGGATGGACGGAAAATACGGAAGAAGACATTTTTTTGTTTATCGAAAATTGGCGCAAACAAGGCATTTTGAAAGTGATTTGTACCGACATCAGCAAAGACGGAATGTTGGAAGGTCCGAATGTGGAACTTTACCGGGAAATCAAAGAACGAGATCCGGAAATTCACTTAATCGCCTGCGGAGGAATCAGCTGCATGGACGATATTGACCGATTGGAAGAAGCAAACATTTCAAGAGTAATTATCGGAAAAGCGATTTACGAAGGGCGCATTCATTTGAAAGACTTAAGAGAAAGAATGGAAAAGTAGTTGATTGTAAATATGTTAGCAAAACGGATTATACCTTGCTTAGACGTCAAAGACGGGAAAACGGTTAAAGGAGTTAATTTTATTAACTTCCGAGATGCTGGCGACCCTGTTGAATTGGGAAAACAATACAGCGACCAAGGCGCCGACGAATTGGTATTTCTGGATATCACCGCTTCACACGAAGGTCGGAAAACGTTCATTGATTTGGTACGACGTGTTGCAGCACGGATCAATATTCCGTTTACGGTAGGCGGCGGGATTAACGAGTTGAAAGACGTGGATGCCCTGTTGAATGCCGGTGCGGACAAAGTATCCGTTAATTCGGCGGCGATTCGTAATCCGGCCTTGATAGAAGAAATTGCCGATCATTTCGGTTCGCAGGTTTGCGTAACGGCGATTGATGCCGATTGGATTAACAATCAATGGATCTGCTATTTGAACGGAGGTAGGATTCCGACGGAAAAAGAATTATTTTCTTGGGCCAAAGAAGCGGAAAATCGAGGCGCCGGTGAAATCTTATTTACGAGTATGAAACACGACGGCGCCAAAATCGGTTATGCCATTGATGCATTATATACTTTGTCGGTTTCACTCGGCATTCCGGTCATTGCTTCGGGAGGCGCCGGGAAAAAAGAAGATTTTCGCGATGTTTTCGTTCAAGGAAAAGCGGATGCGGCATTGGCCGCCGGCGTTTTTCATTTCGGCGATATTTCCATACCCGAATTGAAAGAATATTTAAAAAAGGAAGAAATAATAATAAGGTGACGAGTAACAAGTGACGAGTAACGTGTAATAGCCCGCTCGTCACTTGTCACTCGTCACTCGTCACTAAAAAAGATGGAACTTGATTTCAAAAAAACAGGCGGATTGGTTCCCGCCGTCATACAGGATGAACGCACCAATAAAGTCTTGATGTTAGGCTTCATGAATGAAGAAGCTTTGGAAAAGACGCAAACCACCGGGAAGGTCACTTTTTTCAGCCGAACGAAAAAGCGCTTGTGGACAAAAGGGGAAGAAAGCGGTAACTATTTAAATGTTATTTCTATAACCGAAGATTGCGATCGGGATACTTTATTGATCAAAGTTCATCCGGAGGGGCCGGTATGCCATACCGGAGACGATACCTGCTTTCGGGAAAAAAACGAAGAACCGCTTTTGTTTTTGAAATACTTACAGGATTTTATCGTTCGCCGTCGTCAAGAAATGCCGGAAAATTCCTATACCACTTCGCTTTTTAATAAAGGGATTGGGCGGATGGCGCAAAAAGTCGGAGAAGAAGCTGTCGAAACCGTTATTGAAGCGATGAAAGGAGACGATGAACGCTTGTTGTATGAAGCTTCCGATTTGCTGTATCATTTAATTGTTCTGCTGACTTACAAAGGCCATCGAATAGAAGATTTGGCAAACGAATTGGAAAAGAGGCATAAATCCGGGTCAAATACAAAAAACAGTTAACGCTATGATTCTGATTGACTACCGAAATGTTGAAATTCGAAAAGATGAAAATGTCATTTTGAAGGAGGTTGATTTTTCTTTGAATGAAGGTGAATTTCTTTATATTATCGGAAAAGTCGGATCGGGAAAAAGTTCTTTGTTGAAAACCATTTACAGAGAAATGCGCATCCGAGAAGGAACGGCTTCGGTTTTCAATTACGATCTTTGTACCATAAAAAATAAACACATTCCCTTTCTGCGTCGGAAAATCGGGATTGTTTTTCAAGATTTTCATTTACTGACCGACCGCTCCGTTCGTAAAAACCTGTTATTTGTTCTGAAAGCAACCGGATGGAAAGACAAAACGGCGATGCAAAAACGCATGGAAGAAGTCTTGGAACAAGTGGGTATGTCGAACAAGCACTACAAATATCCGCATGAACTCTCCGGAGGCGAACAACAGCGTATTGTTATTGCTCGCGCTTTACTTAATTCGCCCCCATTGATTTTGGCGGACGAGCCGACCGGAAACTTAGATCCGGAAACCGGCGCTCAAATCGTACAACTCCTGCACGACATCAGTAAAACCGGAACGGCAGTCATTATGACTACACACAATTATCATTGGGTGCAAAATTTTCCGGGGAAAGTGATGAAGTGCGAAAATCAACGACTGATTAAAGGAGAGGTGTAGATTTCAGAAATTATATATTTTTTTGTATTTTTGCCGTTGTAAAAATGAAATTTTATGAAAAACAAAGCATCTGATCAAACGGCAAGCGAAACATATCTCAATCTGTTAAGGAAAAATAAACATACCTATGCCGATAAATATGGAGTAACACGTATTGGGATTTTTGGTTCGGTAGCACGGGGCGAACAAACTGAAAATTCTGATATAGATATTTGTATCGAAGCTCCACCCATGGGGTTATTTGCTTTCTCGGGTCTTTCTCTCAGCTTAGAAGAATTACTGGGCGTATCGGTGGATATTGTACGAATGCACAAAAATATGAATCCTCGATTTAGAAAACAAATAGAAAAAGAGGTTATCTATGTATGACAAATCGTTAATATTAGATGTACTTGAAAATATAGAACAATCATTGAACAATATTTCGGAATGGACGGCAACCATTCGTTCCGCCGATGACTTTTTGACATCTTCGTCCGGAATGATTTTACTGAATGCCGTTTGCATGAAACTTTTTGCTGTTGGAGAAGAACTGAAAAACATTGATAAACGAACCGATAAACAATTATTTCCGATATATTCGGTTATTAATTGGAAAGAAGCGATGAAAATGCGGGATGTAATTGCTCATCATTATTTTGAAATAGATGCTGAAGTAGTTTTCAAAACATTACAACATGATCTTCCTCCTTTATTGCAAACGATCAAACAAATAAAAAGTGATTTAAAAACGTAATTTCAATTAATGTTACTACTCACAATTATCATTGGGTGCAAAATTTTCCCGAATCGTTCCGCATCACATAAGCCGGATTGAACACTTCGTTTTCATTGAAGGGCATTTTATTTAACTATACCCGAATCGGTATCCGAATTATTCAATGTTTTCTGATTATTGTAGGTATAAACAAAAGTGGATTTGTCATTGCTATCTTCTCTGAAAACATTTTCCATAATAGGTTTTCGATAATAGTCATACGTTTCCGTAAGCGTTCCGGTAATCAAATTTTTCTTGAATTGATAAAAAATACTGTTGCGATATCTCCGGTAAGGTTTCAAATCAGGGTTTCCTACACTTACCCGAAAATCTTCCAAATCTTGTCTGACATCACTTAAAGCGGATAAGGAAGGCAAAAGCGGAACAATGGAAAAACGATAACGCAGGAATGAAGTTTTTAAAAATGAATATGATAAACTGACATTCGGTTGAAAAGTATAAAAGGTATATTCATCCGTTGTCTCTTTGAAACCGGAACGCGACAAACCGGCGCCAATCAAGTAGTTTATTTTGTCCAATTTTCCTTGCAATTGCCCGTAAATATACAAACTCGAATTATGAAGATTCGTAGTGGTATTTGTTGATCCCGTATATACATTTTCAGTATAACTTTGCGAATATTTCAGACCGGATGTCAGCTTAAACGGTTTGAACTCTTTATCATAAACTCCTTCGCCGATGAATGAGTACTTTTTTCCATCCGTTGAATAAGCGTATGTCGGGCCTGTTTCTACGTCGTGATATTCAAAATACGAACGATCGTAATCGGAGGAGATGATCGTTCCTACCGTATTAAAAGCGATGCTTTGTTTTTTAGGTAATTGTAAGTGATAATATAAATCAATGGACGGGGTATTGGAATTCATTGCCGCATGCAAGCGAGAGTTAACGGGAGGCATTCCCGGGTCGTTATAATTGATCAAATAAGCGAAATCGTTATTGGGTGAATTGGAAATATAATCCTTGAAAACGACATTGAATACATATTTATCGGGTTCCGTTAAATTATAAGAGGCTTCAATCGAATGATCCAAATAGCCGAAAGGTTGTTCTACACCGTTCATATTACGCTGTATTTCCGTAGTAGGATAAATATACCTTTCTTCACTATCGGAATACCGTTTTTTATAATTTCTCCAACTCAAGAAATAATCAAGTCCGAATTCCGATTTTTTATGATTCGCACGCAAGCTGAGTAAATCGTTGGCAAAACCGACATAAGCGGCATTTTGAAGATCGGCATTGATCGAAACGCCCGATTCTGTTTGTTTAACAATGAAATTAATAACGGCGTTCACATTTTCATCGCCGTATCGGACGCCGGGGTCATCAATATACTCTACCCGTAATACATTCGTGGGCCGTAAAGCTTTTATTTGCGTTACAGAAGCAATTACATCATTGATTCTTACCTGTACATTGCCGCCTCCGACCGCTGTAATGGTGTTTTGAATCGGATCTGCCCGTAAACCCGGAATCATCAGGTTATTTAATAGCTCAAATCCCGAATTGGACGATTTCACTTGAATTTGAGTAGGTAAAATAATCTGCCGATCCACTTTGTTGATTCTACCGCTTCCTTGAACAACCACTTCATTCAAAAGTTGCGCATCTTGTTGGAGGTATATTTTGTCTAAATCAACGGATATTGATAAATTATCAAGTTTTATTATACCGGTGCGATAGCCGAGAAAAGAAACAGATAATAAATAATCGCCGGGCGCTATATCGGATAATATAAATTCACCTTTGTTATCGGATTGACTTCCATTGACAAAGCTCGAATCCGGCTTTAACAATGTTACGTTGGCAAATTCAAGAAATTCGTTGGTTTTTTCATCAATTACTTTCCCCTTTAATGTGATTGATTGGGAAAAGAGGGACAGGCTTCCCGCACACAACAACAGCGTTATTGAGAATAAAGTACAATACAATTTTATTTTCATAATATAATCAAACTGCTTTATTGAATTTCCATAATTTTTTATAAAAATCCGTAAAAGTATATTTTTTTGGTAAAAATCAGTAAAAAGTATATTTTTCTCTGTTTTTCCTAAAATAAATAATAAATAGAATAAATTGACGAATGAGAAAAGTGTATATCTGCAACTTTTCCGCAAATATGTCGCAAAAACCCATTTCAAAAACCGATTTCTCAATTCTATTTTTGTATTGTAAAAACTAAAGATAAATTTATCATAATTCATAATTCATCAGGGGATTGCGGGTCAAGCCCGCAATGACATTAATTCATAATTCATAATTTATAATTTATAATTCATAATTCATATAAGTATGACTTCCTTCGGTTGTTTTAGTAACATTTTTTGCAATCAAAGCCATGTTTTTCGATGAATAATAATTATCTTTGCAGGATAACAATACTTGATTTTAACAGAAACTATCATGAAAACACTTGTGCAGAATCATACAATAATTATCGGAACTACCGAATACATCGGGTTTCCGAAGGTAATACCTCACGGAAAAGGGGCTGTTCGCTTGCAATCGCAGGATGACCTAAACGAACCGATCAGTTTCCGTAACATTTGGATTCGGGAATTATGAAACACGGAATTATTTTATGCGCTATTTGCGCCTGTATTTGGCAAGTCGAAGCACAAACGCCTGTTGATTATGTCAGTACTTTGGTCGGAACTCAATCGAAACATTCCTTATCAACAGGAAATACCTATCCGGCAGTTGCTTTGCCGTGGGGAATGAACTTTTGGACGCCGCAAACCGGTAAAATGGGCGACGGCTGGGCTTATACTTACGATGCCGATAAAATACGCGGTTTCAAGCAAACCCATCAACCCAGTCCTTGGATCAACGATTACGGACAATTTTCGATTATGCCGGTCACCGGGAAACCGGCGTTCGATGAAGATCAACGCGCGAGTTGGTTTTCACATAAGGCGGAAATCGCCAAGCCTTATTATTATCGGGTTTATTTGGCCGATCATGATGTGATTACCGAAATTGCACCCACCGAGCGAGCGGCCATTTTCCGTTTTACGTTCCCCGAAAACGAACATTCGTATGTGGTTGTTGATGCTTTCGATCAAGGTTCTTACGTGAAAATTATCCCCGGAGAAAACAAAATCATCGGCTATACGACCAAAAACAGCGGCGGCGTTCCCGATAATTTCAAAAATTATTTTGTTCTGATATTTGATAAATCGTTTACCTATCAAGCTGTGTTTGCCGACGGAACATTAACGGAACCCGGTTCGGAAGCGAAAGCCGATCATGCGGGCGCAATTATCGGATTTTCGACCCGTAAAGGCGAAATCGTACACGCTCGCGTTGCTTCTTCTTTTATCAGTCCGGAACAAGCGGAACTGAATTTACGGGAATTGGGCGACCGTTCTTTCGATGCGGTTCAAATCGCCGGAAAAGATCGCTGGAACGAAATATTGGGTAAAATAAAAGTAGAAGACAACGATATTGATCATCTCCGCACCTTTTATTCCTGCCTGTACCGTTCCGTTCTTTTTCCGCGAAGTCTTTTTGAATATGATGCCGACGGTAAAGTTGTACATTACAGTCCGTACAACGGGCAAATACTGCCGGGTTATATGTTTACCGATACCGGATTTTGGGATACCTTTCGTTGTCTGTTTCCTTTCTTGAACTTGATGTATCCGTCAATGAATGTCAAAATGCAAGAAGGATTGGTTAATGCTTATAAAGAAAGCGGCTTTTTGCCGGAATGGGCAAGTCCGGGACATCGGAATTGTATGGTTGGAAATAATTCCGCTTCGATTGTTGCCGACGCTTATATGAAAGGCTTGCGGGGGTACGATATTGAAACGCTTTACCAAGCCGTATTGTACGGGACGGAACATGTGCATCCGAAAGTTTCTTCGACGGGCCGCTTGGGATATGAATATTACAATCGTTTGGGATATGTTCCCTACGATGTGAAAATTAATGAAAGCGCTGCCCGCACGTTGGAATATGCTTATGACGATTGGTGCATCTATCGTTTGGCCAAGGCGTTGAATCGTCCGAAAGAAGAAATTGATCGTTTCGCCAAGCGTGCTATGAATTACAAAAATCTGTTCGATTCGGAAACCAAACTGATGCGCGGACGAAACGAAGACGGAAGTTTTCAATCGCCGTTCAATCCTTTGAAATGGGGAGACGCTTTTACCGAAGGCAACAGTTGGCATTATACTTGGTCGGTGTTTCACGACCCGCAGGGATTGATTGATTTAATGGGCGGGGAAAAGGCCTTTAATCAAATGATGGATTCGGTTTTCAATGTTCCGCCTCTGTTTGATGAAAGCTATTACGGTTTTGTAATCCACGAAATCCGAGAAATGCAAATCATGAATATGGGTAATTATGCGCATGGTAATCAGCCGATACAACACATGATTTATCTGTATAATTATTCCGGAGAACCTTGGAAAGCGCAATATCGGCTGCGCGAAGTGATGGATAAACTCTATTCCGCTGCACCGGACGGCTATTGCGGCGATGAAGACAACGGACAAACTTCGGCATGGTATGTTTTCTCGGCGCTCGGGTTCTATCCCGTTTGTCCCGGTTCCGACGAATACGTAATCGGTTCCCCGTTATTTAAAAAAGTCACATTGTTTTTGGAAAACGGAAACCGAATTACGATTACGGCCGACAACAACAGCGCAGAAAACCGCTATATCGCTTCTATGCAAATAGACGGAAAAGATTACGCTAAGAATTATTTGATACATTCCGACTTGATGAAAGGAGCGGCAATCCGGTTTTCAATGTCGCCGACGCCGAATACGAACCGAGGAACGAACGATAGCGATTTTCCGTATTCGTTCGATAAGGAATTGAAGCAGTGAAGACGGCGTTAAAAAATTTTTGACACTGCTGCTTTATCAAAAAAACAACCGTAAGCGCCCTTGCCGGAGCAACTGCTCAAACATAATCAAATCCTTTCAAATTCTCTTTGCAATGTTTCCAATAAGGCATCGGGCAACATGCCGTTTATTTTTATTTTCCCGTCGGCGGCAACCCGAACTTCAACCGGAGAATTTACAATCGGTTGCTGATCGTTTAAATACCGGTACCTGTCTGTCAGAAAATGAATTTGTTGATTCTTTGAACCTATCCACGGACGTGAAAAATCGGTCAGTGTTTTCACATAAGGTCCATCAATCAACAAGTCGCATAATTCTACAATTTGTTTTTGAGCGATAGCGGTCAGTTGGTTCAAATAATAACCGGTAAATACAATAATGGACAAATTGATTTTTTTTACTTTTACCAGTAACGGCAGCAAAGCCTCCGCTTGATCCATCGGTTCGCCACCCAATACGGTTAATCCTTCTATTTCTTGATTAGAAGACAGTTGGTCAAATAAATCATCAATAAAAACTGCTTGCCCTTCATTCTGTTCCCATGTATGCGGAACCATGCAACCCTTACACCGAATAGAACAGCCTTGTACCCAAATACAAGCGCGTTTTCCGGGACCTTCCGCTTCCGTTACCGGAATAAAATCGTGGACATAAAGTATGTTCCTTTTTTTTACCATAGGGTTATATTTCCAATACTCTGCCCGGTTTTTTGTTTAGTTGACTGTTAAGAGAAAAATCCAACCGGTCTTTCAATTGATTACACACTCTTTCGGATAAGCCGCTTCGTTTCAAGAAATCGGAAAAATCGAGGAAATTGCCATTAGTTTCCCGCTCTGTCAATATCATTTTTGCTTGAATGACAGTCGTGTTTAGTTGTTCCCGAATTGCTGTCTCGGAAATAGAATTGATTTTTATTACAGGAAGAGATTGCGTTGTAATTGAAGGAGATGGACGTTCTAAGGATGATATGATTTTGTCTATATCAACATTGTTTGTATCATTTAGATTTCTTTGAGGAGGTTCATTGTGAACGATATTTTTCACATTACTTGTTTTTGCGAGAAATAAATATTTGTAAAAAAGGCATCCGCTATAAGGAATAGAGAAAAGCCACAACAAAACGAAAGAAACCATAGAAAAAGTGTAAAAACCGGAATCTGGATGTTGTACAATGGCATAACTCCTGCAAAATGAATTTAATTCCTCTTGAATTTCGTTCTCTTCCGCAGCAGGAATATAAAAAAAAGCGCCTGCTGAAAGATTTTCGGCATATTCTGTTTTATATATCGCGTAACATTTATCTATTAAGTTTTGATATTTTTCAGAAACAATTTGATTTTCAGATAATTGCGGTGTATTTTCGTACAGAATATTCCGAATAGAGTCTGAGAATTGCTCTAAGATGAGTTTTTCATCGGACGAAAATTTATCTATTAAGTTTTGATATTCTTCAGACACATTTTGACTTCCGGATAATTGCGGTATATCCTCACGCAGAATACTCCGAACAGTGTCTGAGAATTGCTCTATGGTGAGTTTTTCATGAGACGGAAAAGAAGAGGAAAAGATTTTATTTTCTATTGTTTGTGACAATGAAGCTATCAAAAGGTTTCTTTGTCTTTCAATTTTCCTGTTAACTGTCATTCCCAAGATAAAGAACATAATGCACAAAGCTGGAATAAATAATAATTTGTGTTTTTCCCGAACAAACAATAAAATTACCACTATGCAAGTTCCAACAATCGGGAAAAACGCCACAATTAATCCTATCAATCCCCCTAAAATTTTTTTCCAACTCATTGTTGTTCTGTTTTGATATACTGTTCTTCATTTGAGACGACTTGGCGCTCATAATATTCCTGCGTATATTCTTTAGAGATCGTTTTTCCTTCCAGAATATCTTCCAACAAGGCAATGTAATCCAAACATTTTTTTCCCTTTGCTCCGCTTACTTCGGCGGTTACAAATCCGTTTTTGTCAATGGATATGATAAATCTTTTCGACATGATATTTTAATTGATATTATATGTTAATACAATGGTTTGGTCAGATTGTAAAATTTCTTTTTCAAGCCTCAACCCTTTTTCTTCCGCTTTTCTTTTCAGCGTTTCGTAAACATAATTCTGCACCAAATTGCTATATTCGGCAATCAAATCATTTTTGAAATTTATAGCTTCCTCTCGTCTTACATTGCCCACGAACCGAATGTTGAATGTTTGGTCAGACTGTTGAACAAAAGTGATGTGAAAATGGTCAATGTCGCTTCCAAGTGATTTTTGTATATTTTTCGCCCCCATTTTCACTAACGTTTCACGTAATAATTTTTCATTCCGGATATTGGAAGGAAATTCTACGACGTCTGTTTCTTTCGTGTTCGCTGCTTTGGCTGCCGCAGTAGCAGTCGGCGAAGTTCCTATAACAATCGGTACAATGGAAATAATAATGCTCATAGGTCAATAATTTATTTTAATTAAAACTCAATACTGCGACCGCCGCGTGGACTTAATTCCGGTTTTGAAACGGAGCGCTGCATTGACGGTTTTTCAATTTCTTCCGAGCTTTTATGTTCGCCGGAAGTAGCAGAAACAGCTCGCAAATTAGCCCATTGACGAATGGAAGCTATTTGTTCGGCTTGCGTGACAACCAACGGAACTGTGCTTTCGATGGCAAAAACGAAATCGTCTTCGGTAACGCTCCTGTTTTCGGCAAAAGCTTCGAACAGGGCAGAAACGACTACCTGTTCTATTTCGGCGCCGGTAAACCCTTCTGTTCGAGTAGTAAGGCGATCAACAAATGCCTTGTCAATTACCAAACTTCCAATTACTTTCGGATTAACAAAGCGTTTTTTGATATGAATATCCAATATGATTTGGCGCTCTATTTGAGTAGGTAAATCTACAAAAAATATTTCATCAAAACGACCTTTTCGCATTAGTTCAGGCGGAAGCGAATGTATTTGATTGGCTGTTGCCGCAACGAAAACAAATTTTTCCTTTTCCTGCATCCATGTTAAAAAGGTTCCAAACATGCGTGTCGCTACTCCGCTGTCACCCGAACTTCCTATTCCCGAAAAGGCTTTCTCTATTTCGTCCACCCAAAGCACGCAAGGAGCCATTGCTTCTGCCGTTTGAATCACATTTCGCATATTGCGCTCACTGCTCCCGACAAGACCACTGTACAAAGCGCCCATATCCAATCGCAACAACGGGATATTCCAAAGTGAACTGATTGTTTTTGCAGTCAAACTTTTACCGCACCCCGGTAAACCGGTTATCAACACCCCGCGCGGGCTGGGCAGATTGTATTTATTCGCCTTTTCAGACCACGAATCCGAGCGTTTAACCAACCAGTTTTTCAGATTTTGAAGCCCGCCGACATCTTCCATCTTCAATTTTGGCATACTAAACTCCAGTAATCCATTTCGCTGAATGATTTGTTTCTTTTCTTCGGCTATCGTTGATACATCTTTTTCGTTTAGTTCGCCATCTTTGACAATGGAAAGGGCAAAAGCGTTTTCCGCTTCATGCAAGGTTAAACCGCAGGCAGCGTCGCAGAGTTTGCTGAGCGTGTTGTTACTGAGATCGAATTTGAGTTTGGGATTATGTTTGTTTTGTTCCACCAAATTTAAAAGCATTTCCCGCAATTCTTCTTTGGTAGGCAAATCAAACGACTTAATCAAGATTTCCTTCTGTAAATCATCAGGAATAAATTTCTCATAAGCTGTAATTATTAAGGTCTTCAACCATTTGCCTTCTTTTATACTCCAAACTAAATCTTTTAGTTTTCGTATCAACGGCTGGTCTATCGTATGAACAGGACGGGCTAAATCGGCATATAAATCCTTGAGAATAAAAATACCGTCACCCTCATAAGAATCTATAAAATTCAACGCCTGTAGCGAAGTTTTTATATCTCCTTTTTTAATTTGTTCGTTACATTTAAAACCATCCAAAATAGTCCATTCCCAAACATCTCTCTCTTTGGAAAATAATTGATCGTTTTTGACCATGGCCTTGATAGCTTCCGCCAACCTTTTTTCTTCCCAAGTAATAATATAGATGACCGGAAAACGCGCTTTTATCAATGTGGATAATTCTTTTTGAAAATTACATGCTATCATAAAAAAACTTTTACATTATCTCAATTTTTGTGTGTTAAAAATTCATACCGCAAAGATACCACAAAGGTATCAATTATTTTTCACTCCTTGTTATTATTCCGAAAAAAACATTACTTTTGCACTCCGTTAATTCATAATTTATAATTCATAATTCATAATTATTTAAATGAAACCATTCGATGTATATTCCCGCTGGGCGATTGAACCGGTAAGGGGAAAAGGTTGTAAAATATACGACAAAGACGGAACGGAATATTTAGACTTCTACGGAGGGCATGCCGTAATCTCCATCGGCCATTCGCATCCTCATTATATAGAGGCGCTGACCAAGCAACTGAACCAAATCGGTTTTTATTCCAATGCCGTACTCAACTCCCTGCAGGATGAATATGCGGAAAAACTCGGTAAACTGTCGGGATACGACGACTATTCGCTTTTCATGGTTAATTCCGGAGCGGAAGCCAATGAAAACGCTTTGAAATTAGCTTCGTTCCACAACGGACGGAAAAAAGTCGTTTCGTTCCGGAAAGCGTTTCACGGACGAACTTTTGCCGCCGTCAAAGTAACCGATGTTCCGGGTTATTTGGCGCCGATCAACGAAAACATGGAAGTCAATTTTCTTCCTTTCAACGATATAGAAGCGGTAAGGGAACGGTTAAGCCGGAACGACGTATCAAGCGTCATTATAGAAGGAATACAGGGAATCGGAGGGATACAAGTCCCGGAACCTGCATTCTTGCAAGCATTGAGCCGGTTATGTAAAGAAACGGGAACCGTTCTGATTGTTGATGAGATACAATCGGGTTACGGGCGATCCGGGAAATTTTTCGCTCATCAATACGCCGGAATTCGTCCGGATATCATTACCATTGCCAAAGGTATGGGCAACGGTTTTCCGGTTTCGGGCGTCTTGATTGCGCCCGGGTTCAAAGCGGTTTCCGGGCAGTTAGGTACCACGTTTGGCGGAAACTTCTTAGCGTGTGCCGCCGCCAACGCCGTGATTGACGTGATGAAAGCGGAAAATCTGATTGAAAATGCGGCCGTTATCGGCAATTATTTAATCGGCGAATTGAAAAAGCTGCCGCAAATAAAAGAAGTTCGCGGCTGCGGTCTGATGATCGGCATTGAATTTGAAACGCCAATCAAACCGATGCGCGATCGTTTGTTGTTTGAAGAAAAAGTATTTACGGGTGTTACGGGAAGTAACGTATTCCGTCTGTTGCCTCCGCTTTGCGTAAGCAAAGAAGAAGCGGATGAATTTTTGAAACGATTTAAAAAAATAGTAAGCATATGAAACTGACAATTATCGGATGCGGCAACATGGGAAGCGCCATGGTCCGCGGATTTATACAAGGAAATGTTTTCAATCCGGAAGATATTACCGTAATTGATATACTGCAAGCTCCTTTGGATGCTTTGAAAAAAGACTGTCCGGCTTTGAATGTCGCTACGGGAAATTTCAATTCGGTCGCAAAAGACGATATCATCCTGTTGGCGGTGAAACCGTGGCTTGTCCACGACGTTATTACGGATATTAAATTTCAGATGGATTACAGTCGTCAATTGTTGATTTCCATCGCCGGCAACCTCAGCATTGATGACCTTGAAAATTCATTAGTAAAATATCCGAATACGGGAGAATTACCGGTTATTTTTCGCGTCATTCCCAATACGGCTATAGCGGTACGGCAAAGCATGACGCTGATCTCTTCCAAACGTGCATCGTCTGAACAAGAAGAGCTGATGTTGAAGATTTTCAGCGAACTGGGGACTGCAATTTTATTGGAAGAAAATAAATTAACAGCAGGTACGGCTTTAACGTCTTGCGGAATTGCTTATTTGTTTCGTTACGTTCGGGCTGCAACTTTAGCGGGGATAGAAATGGGATTTTATCCGCAGCAAGCGCAAAATATGATAGTCAACACGATGCTGGGCGCTGCCGAATTGCTGAAATCTACGGGACATCATCCGGAAGCGGAAATAGATAAAGTCGCCACTCCCGGAGGAATTACCATTAAAGGATTAAACGAGTTGGAAGCCAACGGTTTTTCGGATGCTATTATTAAAGCGATGAAAGCAAGCCGGTAATCAATGAACAACCGTTTTCTTCGGTTTGATTGCTGCCGGTTTTTCTTCGCTTTCCGGTTTTTTCGTTGAAGTTTCCAATTCTTTTTTCAATCGCTTGATTTCCTTCTCTTGATTGAGAATGGTGGTTAAAAGCGCATTCAATTCTTCGTTTTCAATATTAGCGGGAAATTGTCCGTTTACCCGGTCAATGAAATCGCTGAGCACATTCATGTAATTATTGAAAGCGTCGTAAGCATTTTCGTAAGGACTATATACGCTGGGTCCGGGGAAAAGCTTGGTACTCATAAAATTGAAATGATCGCTTGCTTGCAGATAATCCCAATCTTGACGAAGACGACGGTCACGCACCATTCGCACCCGTTCGCCGATTCCGTACAGTTTGGCAACCGCTTCCTGTTGGAGTCGGTTTCCCAGCCACGGATTGATGTCTTTTTCTTCGCCCGCCCAGGAACAAGGATAAGGGGCCGTCAATTCACCGCTCGGTTTCAATACGTTAGCCACTTCCGACGGCATGGAAAAACCGATTCCTTTGGCAAGTGCAAAACGAGGAATCGCTTTGAAAAATTCAAAAATTCCGGTTTCAGACGGTTGAAGACTTCCGAGTACTTCATAGTTCATCCAAATATTGACGATTTGTTCCGATTCGGGAGAAGCGGCAATCCAATTTATCAATTTATCCGAAACCAACGGGTATTCGCTCCAATCGTAATTGGAAAAACGAAATGAAATATCGTCGCTGTATTTCATGTTTCGCACCAGCAGCTTCAACTTGGGACAACCGGCGGAAACATATAAATAATTCGGGCTTTTCCATCCCAACACGTGCTTAGCGCCTTCGATCATCATGGCTTTGTATCCCATTTCATACACCGATTGTGCAATATCATCCGAATAGATCAGTTCGGTATTACGGAACACGGTCGGCGTTTGTCCGAATAAAAGTTGAATCTTATCGGAATGCGCTTTCACTTGATTTTTGAACTCTTCGGAATCTTTCAAGGAAGCAAGCGAATGATCGTATGTTTCGGCAATAAACTCTACGCATCCTGTCTTTGCCAATTCTTTAAACCCGTCAATTGCTTCCGGTACATAGATTTCCAACTGTTCCAAGATAACGCCGGAAAGAGAGAAAGCAACTTTGAATTTCCCTTTGTACTCTTTTATCAAATCGAGCAGCATCGCATTGGCCGGCAAAAGAGTCCGGTTGGCAATTCCCCGTATGATATCCTCATTGGAGAAATCGTCATAATAATAATGGTCGCTTCCTATATCAAAAAAACGGTAACGTTTCAGTCGGAAGGGTTGATGAATCTGAAAATAAAAACATATCGTTTTCATAGAGACAATTATAATTAGTTATCGTGTTATGATTATATGTTGGACAAAGATATGAAAATTTTTCAGAATTTTTGTATATTTGCAGAAAAAAATAATTTTAACAAATATCATTACAAAATTTATGGCAACACCTCCTTTTATGTATCAGCCTCCTTTTCCGACAGGAAAAGAGCATACCGAGTATTATAAATTGACCGACGAAGGCGTTTCGGTTTCCTCGTTTGAAGGACACGAAATCTTGAAAGTCGAACCGGAAGCGTTAACGCGATTAGCGAACGCTTGTTTTCATGATTGCGCTTTTTATCTGCGCCCCGAACATCAAAAACAAGTGTCGCAAATTTTATCCGATCCGGAAGCAAGCGATAACGATAAGTACGTAGCTTTAACCATGTTGCGGAATGCGGAAGTGAGCGCTAAAGGCGTGCTTCCTTTCTGTCAAGATACGGGAACGGCAACGATTATTGCTAAAAAAGGGCAACAGGTTTGGACCGGTGGCGGCGATGAAGAAGCGCTTTCCAAAGGCGTTTACAAAACCTATACCGAAGAAAACCTGCGGTATTCTCAAAATGTGCCGTTGGATATGTACACCGAAAAGAACAGCAATTGCAATCTGCCGGCGCAAATTGATATTCAAGCGGTAGATGGAAATGAATACAAGTTTCTGTGCATCGCCAAAGGCGGCGGTTCGTCGAATAAGACTTACCTTTATCAAGAAACTCGCGCATTACTTAATCCCGAAACATTGGAGAAGTTTTTGATCGAAAAGATGAAAACGTTAGGTACGGCTGCGTGTCCGCCTTATCATATCGCGTTTGTCATCGGAGGAACTTCGGCGGATATATGCTTGAAAACAGTCAAATTAGCTTCTACGAAGTATTATGATGACCTGCCGGTGAAAGGAAACGAAGGCGGTCAGGCTTTCCGCGACATCGAATTGGAAGAAAAAATGTTGAAGGCCTCTCGGACCATCGGTTTGGGCGCTCAATTCGGCGGAAAATACTTCGCACATGATCTTCGGATCATCCGTTTGCCGCGACACGGCGCTTCCTGTCCCGTAGGGATGGCGGTTTCCTGCTCGGCCGACCGGAACATCAAAGCAAAAATCAACAAAGAAGGGGTTTGGATTGAAAAATTGGAAACGCATCCGGCGCAGTACATTCCCGAAAAATACCGGAAAGCCGGCGAGGGCGAAGTGGTCAGAATTAATTTGAATCGTCCGATGAAAGAAATTCTGGCGGAATTGAGTAAATATCCGGTCGCTACCCGTTTGTCGTTGAACGGAACGATTGTCGTCGGACGCGACATCGCTCATGCCAAGCTGAAAGAATTGTTGGATAAAGGCGAAGATTTACCTCAATACATCAAAGACCATCCGATTTATTACGCAGGTCCGGCTAAGACGCCCCAAGGTATGGCTTGCGGTTCGATGGGTCCGACTACGGCGGGCCGGATGGACTCGTATGTTGATTTATTTCAATCGCGCGGCGGCAGCATGATTATGCTTGCCAAAGGCAATCGCAGTCAACAGGTAACCGACGCTTGCCAAAAATACGGCGGGTTTTATCTGGGTTCCATCGGCGGACCGGCGGCAATTCTGGCGCAGGAAAACATCAAAAGCATCGAATGCCTCGCTTATCCCGAATTGGGAATGGAAGCTATATGGAAAATCGAAGTCGTTGATTTTCCTGCATTTATTTTGGTTGATGATAAAGGAAATGATTTTTTCAAAAAACTGAAATAAATAGGTTTTAGATTCGTAATTTCAATTAACCAATGCAACTTTAGGTAGAAAAAATGCAATTCGGGACAATTGTCCCGAATTGCAAGTCGGCAAGCAGTTTCTTAAACTCGAAGATAGCATTGAAGAACCGGAATATCAGTAAGGAGAAATTCGCGTATAGCTAAAGCCGATTTAATCAATTAAAAACATAATAAAAAAAATAAACAAACTTAAAAAAATGAAAAGAACATTTTTTATAATTGTTGGTTTATTAACATTAAATTTGGCTTTTGGGCAAACCAACTTTTTTGTTCAATTGGCTGATTCTGCCTTAACATTGACAAAACAGCGAGTTACATACGACCCTTCGTACTTTCATATTGCTTATCCCAATGGCGATGTCCCCGCTGATAAAGGTGTTTGCGCAGACGTAATAATTCGCGCATACCGAAAATTAGGGATTGATTTACAAAAAGAGATTCACGAGGATATGAAAGCAAACTTTGCTAAATATCCTAAAAAATGGGGGCTTACTCAAACTGATAAAAATATAGACCACAGACGAGTACCTAATTTGATGGTATTTTTTTCTCGATTCGGGACAGTAAAGAAAATTTCGCAAAATCCAAGCGATTATCAATCGGGTGATATTGTTTGTTGGGATTTGAACGGTCGCGGGTTAACACACATTGGAATAGTGTCGAATATAAAATCATCAGACGGGAAAAGAAATCTGATCATTCACAATATTGGCGGCGGACAAGTTTTAGCAGATTGCTTGTTTAGTTTTAAAATAATTGGTCATTATGCTTATGAGAAAAAATAAATGACTATCATCAAACAAGAGTTGGAAAAATTTAAGGGCAAGCCTGTAAAATTGATTGGCGCTGTCTTAATTGTGACTTACTCTCATTCTGATTGGAATAATTTTATACTTTGTTAATAAGATAATTAATAAAATGAAATTGAAAAACGATGAAGAAGAAAAGATTATTTGAAAATATAATAGAATTTCCATATTGCAAAGTTTTGATACAATCAATTTTGAAATTATTGCAAATAATCCGGATTAGAAATGGGTGCCTGATTACCTCATTCTGTGGAACCATTTAGACGAGCAAGCGAAGGAGTTGAAACAAACTGAAATAGAGGAATGAATAAAAAAATCATACGGTACAAAAGAAAAATTCTGCGATACAATGAGGTAAATTTAACAGATAAAAAACAAAAAAATTATGAATTTTATCCCTTTATTTTATTTTTATGGTGCAATTATACTCGGAAATAAAGTAATTATAGAAATATAGTCGCCAAAAATACAGATAAAAATGAAAACAACATTCCTTTTAATAGCCTTATTGCTTTATAACGCTAAATCCATTGCTTCTACGGTACCTGCCGATGATGTAACGAATACTGTTACATTCATAGCAAAAATAGATGAAACAGTCGTAGTCGGTCAGAAATTTCGAATCAGTTACACACTGACAACCGAAACTGAAAACGGGAAAAGTATTCGGGTACCTGATTCGAAAGATTTTTATACCATTTCAAGTCCGAAGTTAGTTAGCCGAGCGACATCAACGATTCCGGTAAATGGTAAAGCAGTTACTCAAACAACCAATGTTTATAGGTACATCTTATCGGCAAAAAAACGGGGGACATTCACTATTCCTGCCGCTACTATTCAAGTCGGGAATAATGAATATAAATCCAATGAATTGGTCATCAAAGTATTGTCGCCTAATCAAGTACCAAATTCAGCATTATCATCAGCAGATAGTATTTTTGTAGCAGTCAATGTATCAAAAAATCCCGTTTGTGAAAAAGAAGAATTTTCAGTAACTTTCAAATTATATACCTTATTTGATGTTAGAAATTTTGAGCGCGCTAAATTTCCTGATTTTGAAGGGTTTATTTCTCATGAAACCGACTTGGAAGAAAATGCTCAATGGAACTTGGAATCTTATAAGGATCACAACTACCACACTATCATTATCAAACAAACAACTTTGATTCCGCAACGTTCCGGAAAAATTACCATCGGACAGGGCAAATTCGATTTTATCATTCACGTCCAGCCCTGTCAAAATGAAAGAAATAATTTGGACGACTATTTTGATTCTTCATTAAATGTAAAGAAAACAATAACTTCTGAACCGATAACAATCAATGTGAAATCTTGCTCTTTTTAAGAAATTCGATGGCGCTTTATAACAGAATTTAATATATCTTTGCGAGCAGTTAAAAATCATCAACAATAAAAAATTCACGGTATGGACAAGCGCTTTTTTACATTGTTTTTATTCCTATTTGTAGGAATATTAGCCGTTTGGGCTCAAAGCAAACAGGATTCACCGTTCTTGCAGCAATTGCCGGTCGTTCGAAGAGGTGAAAATAGCATACGGTAAACCGGATGAGGTATATACCAAAGACGATAATGAAACATGGTTTTTTACAACCTTAATAAGAAGGACTATGCAATTACTTTCAAAGAGGGTATTGTTGACAAGGTCGAATCTCAAACGTCAACATATTATTGAAATAGCAGAACTTAGGTTAATTTTTTTGATTTGTAACAAATCACTTTAATTGTACTCATCCGGTTTACACCTCGGTTTACATAAACTATTTAAACCATTATGTAATTAACATAAAATCAACAAGATAATGGTTTATATAAATTATACGTTTTCACTACATTTTTTAGTGTATTTGCAGTTATTTTATGAGCAATTTAATCTATTATTTTTGTAATATTTGCCCTCACTGATAAGATATACACAATTTCTACAAAATTTTCCTTTTACAATAAAATTTATAAATCTTTTTATAATAATTATTTATAGAAAACACATTCATCTT
>WRFZ01000144.1 GCA_009778655.1 Candidatus Azobacteroides sp. | reverse complement strand
AGAAATTTTCATTATACGAAGATTTGAAAGTATGGGAGAATGTGCGTCTTTTTGCCGGAATTTATGGTATTTCCGGTAAAATCATCGCACAAAAAACCGAGGATACCTTGCGAAAAATCGGCTTGTCCGGTGAACGAAACGCATTGGTCAAAGATCTTCCTTTGGGATGGAAACAACGTTTGGCATTTTCGGTCGCGATTTTTCACGAGCCTGCTATTGTCTTTTTGGATGAACCGACCGGAGGAGTGGATCCGATTACTCGCCGACAATTTTGGGAATCCATTTATGAAGCTGCCGCGCGAGGAATTACAATTTTTGTGACCACTCATTACATGGACGAAGCCGAATATTGTAACCGGGTCTCCATTATGGTGGACGGACGCATTGATGCTTTGGATACGCCTGCCAATCTGCGATTACAATTTGATGCGAAAAACATGGACGAAGTTTTTCACCACTTGGCAAGAAAAGCGACAAGGGTTGATAGTTAAGAGATAGAAGATAACAGATAGAAGATACGAGACGGGAATGAAGCAATTTTTAGCATTTGTAAAAAAAGAGTTTTATCATATCTTTCGCGATATTCGGACGATGCTGATAATCATAGGGATTCCGGTTATACAAATTATGATTATCGGATTCGCTATCCGAACGGAATTAAAAAACGTGCAGGTGGCGGTTTACGATCCTTCGCACGATATTTCTACGGAGCGGATTATTAATCGTCTGGGAGCAAGCGAGTATTTTAATATTGCCGCTATTCTGAAAAGTCCCGAAGAAGCGGAAGAAGTATTTAAAGATGGTAAAATCGGATTAATCGTTGTTTTCGGAAATAATTTTAACGAAAAACTGTATCATACCGGCGACGCATCCGTTCAATTAATTATTGACGGAACCGATCCGAATCAAGGGTCAATGGTATCGGCTTATACCGCAAGCATTCTCGCGGATTTTCAACAGGAATTGATGCGGGAACAGCAAGTTCCGTTCCAAATCATTCCGACTATCCGTATGCTGTATAATCCGGAAATGCGAAGCGCTTACAATTTCGTACCGGGTCTGATGGGAATGATTTTCATGATGATCTGTGCAATGATGACTTCCATTGCCATTGTTCGTGAAAAAGAAACCGGAACAATGGAAGTGTTATTGGCTTCACCCGTAAAACCGATTTATATCGTCGTTGCCAAAATGGTTCCTTACTTTATTATTTCATGGTTTATTTTTATTCTTATTCTATTGATGTCGGTTTTCATCCTCAAAGTTCCCATAACCGGCAGTTTAGTCTGGCTCAATGTTTTTTCGTTGGTTTTCATTATTGTGGCCTTAGCGTTGGGATTGTTTATATCAAACATAGTGAGCCGACAGGTCGAAGCGTTGATGGCTTCCGGATTGGGTTTAATAATGCCGGTCATTGTTTTATCCGGATTCCTGTTCCCGATTGAAAGCATCCCGCAAATTTTGCAATGGTTTACATGTATCATTCCCGCGCGATGGTACATTGCCGGCGTAAGAAAACTGATGATTGAAGGCGTTCCGATACAGTATGTTTTAAAAGAATTAGGCATTTTAGTCGGGATGGCTGTTGTGTTAATAGCGATAAGTTTGAAAAAATTTAAAACACGATTATGTTAAGGTATTTAGTCGAAAAAGAATTTAAACAAACATTCCGGAACGAAATCATTTCGAAATTGCTGATTATCTTGCCCGTATTGGTCATTTTTGTATTTCCTTGGGCTGCTAATCAAGAAATTACGAATATAAATGCGGTGGTGGTGGATAAAGATCACAGTTCATACTCGAATCGGCTGATCGGGAAAATTGCAGCATCCAGTTATTTCAATCTGACGGCAGTTTTCGGGTCGAATGAAGAAGCATTGAAAAATATAGAAAGAGAAAAAGCAGATATGATTTTGGAAATTCGTCCCGATTTCGAAAAAGATTTGATAACAGGCGAGACAGCAGAAGTAATGATCTCGGCCAATGCAATTAACATTATCAAGGGCGGATTAGGTTCCACTTATATGACGGGAATTGTACGGGATTTTGCAACGGAAATTCGCAACGAAAAAATTCAATCTCCAAAAACGGTTCTACCTATCATAGACGTAGTTACGCAAAATCGTTTCAATATCTTTATGGATTATAAAATGTTTATGATTCCTGCATTGATGGTTGTTCTGATGACTTTGATCTGCGGTTTTTTACCTGCATTAAACATTGTAGGCGAAAAAGAAATCGGAACCATTGAGCAAATCAATGTAACTCCGGTCAGTAAATTCATGTTTATTTTAGCCAAACTGATTCCTTATTGGATTGTCGGCTTGGCTATATTTACCTTTTGCTTGATTTTAGCGGCTTTAGTTTACGGTTTGATTCCGGCAGGCAACCTGCTTACTATTTATCTCTCTGTTTTTGTGTATATTTTGGTAGTTTCCGGATTCGGATTACTTGTATCCAACTATTCGTCCACCTTGCAGCAAGCCATGTTTGTCATGTTTTTCTTCCTGATCATATTGATTTTAATCAGTGGACTGTTTACGCCGATTGCCAGTATGCCGACTTGGGCTCAAACGTTCACTTTATTTAATCCGTTGCGATATTTCATCGAAATCATGCGAATGGCTTACTTGAAAGGAAGTTCCATCGGTCACTTAACAAGTCAGTTGACGGCATTGTTGATTTTTGCGATTGTACTTAATTCTTGGGCTGTTTTAAGTTACCGGAAAAATCAGTGAGGCCGGTTCTGTTATTGCGGACTTAATTCGTGATGAAAGTTGTATAATTCATACGGTTTCAATTATTTATAAAACAAAAAAGAACCGCTTTCCGACGATTCTTACAGTTTAGTTGCGGAGGAAGGACTCGAACCTACGACCTTTGGGTTATGAGCCCAACGAGCTACCAACTGCTCCACTCCGCGATTTGAGTGTGCAAAGGTAGTCGTTTTTTTTCAAAATCCAAATTAATTTCAACCTTTTTCTGTTTTTTTTGGTTATTGCAGCTTTTTATCTTATTTTTGTACGGTTTTTAAGAGAAGTATTTTATGTCTATAGCAGTAGCAAAAACCCGTGACAAATTGATTGATGTAGCTCGTCAGTTGTTCGCCCGTATCGGAGTTGAGAATACAACGATGAACGATATTGCTATGGCTTCCGAAAAGGGACGGCGTACATTATATACTTACTTTAATAATAAGACGGAAATTTATAATGCAGTCATCGAATCGGAATTAAATTTACTTTATCGTTCACTTGAAACAGTTACTCACAAGAATTTACCGGCGGATGAAAAACTGTTGGAATTTATTTTAATTCGTTTGGAATCAATTAAAAACGTAGTATTCCGAAACGGAACGTTACGCGCTGATTTTTTCCGGGATATTTGGCGGGTGGAGAACGTTCGGAAGTCGTTTGATTTAAGAGAAATCGCTTGTATTCGAAGCATATTGGAAGACGGAATCCGGCAAGGTATTTTTGACATTCCCGATTCGCACAAAATGGCTGTTGTCTTGCATCATGCATTTAAAGGCTTGGAAGTTCCTTATATTCGCGGAACAATGCCCGGTTTTACTTCGTCCGATAAAAGCGGAGTGAATAACATAATTAATCTATTATATAACGGAATAAAAAGAACAGAATGAAACTATTGGAAGGAAAAACGGCCGTTGTAACAGGAGCTGCCCGCGGTATCGGAAAGGCGGTGGCTATGCGTTTTGCTATGGAAGGATGTAACATTGCTTTCACCGATTTGGCTATTGACGAAAATGCTAAAGCGACGGAAGCCGAAATTGCCGCTTTCGGCGTAAAAGTAAAAGGATATGCTTCTAATGCCGCACAATTTGAAGATACCCATACGGTAGTAAAAGCAATCTTAAGCGATTTCAGCAGAATAGATATCTTGGTAAATAATGCCGGAATTACTCGTGACGGTTTGATGTTACGAATGTCCGAACAGCAATGGGATATGGTCATCAACGTGAATCTGAAATCGGCATTTAATTTTATTCACGCATTAACGCCGGTGATGATAAAACAGAAATCCGGCAGTATCATCAATATGAGTTCGGTCGTCGGCGTTCACGGAAATGCCGGTCAAGCCAATTATTCGGCTTCCAAAGCCGGTATGATCGGATTAGCGAAATCCGCAGCTCGGGAATTAGGTTCTCGTGGAATCCGAGTCAACGCTATTGCTCCCGGATTCATTATCACGGAAATGACTCATCAACTTTCGGAAGAAGTGCGCGAGGAATGGACGAAACTCATTCCTTTGAAACGAGGCGGAACTCCGGAAGATGTGGCTAATATCGCTTTATTCCTTGCTTCCGATTTATCGTCTTACGTTACCGGTCAGGTAATTCAAGTGGACGGCGGAATGAATACTTGAGAATGACTGTTTTATACGAAGATAATCATCTGATTGTCGTAAATAAGACTTGTTCGGAAATAGTTCAAGGCGACAAAACGGGCGATATACCGCTTTCGGAAACTATAAAACAGTGGTTAAAAGAAAAATATAACAAGCCGGGCAACGTTTTTGTCGGCGTAGTTCATCGCTTGGACAGACCGGTATCCGGTTTGGTCGTTTTTGCCAAAACAAGCAAAGCCTTGGAGCGAATGAATGCGATGTTTCGGCAAGGCGAAGTCAAGAAAACCTATTGGGCGATTGTCAAAAAACGCCCGCCGCAAAGCGAAGGCGAATTGGTGCATTATCTTGTTCGTAATGAAAAACAAAATAAATCATATGCGTATGATTATGAGAAACAAGGTTCTCAAAAAGCGATCCTCTTCTATAAATTAATCGCTCAATCGGATCGCTATTTTCTGTTGGAAATAGATTTAAAAACGGGACGCCACCACCAAATCCGTTGTCAGTTGGCAAAAATAGGTTGTCCGGTCAAAGGCGACTTAAAATACGGTTTCGACCGTTCGAATAGCGATGGAGGAATCAGCCTTCATTCTCGTGAAATCAGTTTTATTCATCCCGTTTCGAAAAAACCGATCACAATCACCGCTCCGGTTCCCGATGATAAACTTTGGAAACAATTTGAAATAAGTGTAATAACTTCAGTAAACGAGAGGTAGCTATGAATGATAATTGGATAGAACGTAAACCGTATTTGCAGATTCTACGTAATCTTAAAGAACAGCATATAATAAAAGTAGTTACAGGAATGCGTAGAAGCGGTAAATCAACTTTATTGGAAATGTTTGCGACCGAAATAAGACAGACTGCCGGTAAAGAACAAATTCAGTTTTACAATTTTGAAGATTTGGACACATTGGCTATTGGTGATTTTTTGCAGATTCACAAGCATGTTTCAGAAAAACTTGTGCTGGGGAAAATGAATTATATATTTCTTGATGAAATCCAAAATATCAATTGCTTTGAGCGAATGGTGGATAGTTTGTATATCAAAAAAGAATGTTGATGTGTATATTACCGGTTCAAATGCCGACTTGCTTTCAAGCGAATTAGCTACATTACTTACTGGTAGATATATAGAAATATCTATCCTGCCTTTCTCATTTACCGAATATTCTGCTTGGATTCAAAATTGCGAAAAGTTTACAAAAAATGAAGATTTTCGCAATTTTGATATTCAAACTTTAAATCCGCAAAACTTAACAAAAGACGAACTTTTTACGAATTTTATATACAATGGTGCCTTGCCTCAAGCAATTGACTTGAGATATTTTGCTCCGGAACAGGAAAATGAATTTATTAAATCGGTGTTAAGTACTATTATTGAAAAGGATATATTTAAACGGAGAGAAGTATATAATAAGCCGACTTTTAATAAGATCGTTAATTTTTTACTTGATTCAATCGGTTCGTATGTATCTCCAAATTCGATTTCTTCGACGCTGAAGTCCGAAAAAATTGAAATTGATTCAAGAACAATTTCTAATTATTTAGATTATCTGACTGAAACTTACTTGCTTTACAAAGTCCCTCGTTATGAAATTAAAGGCAAAAATTTGCTGAAAACGCTTGATAAATATTACTTGGCAGATACAGGTTTCAGAAAAGTCCGCTTAGGGAAAAGTATGACCGAAGATCGTGGACACCTGCTTGAAAACATGGTCTATCTGGAATTACGTCGTCGTAACCGTGAAGTGTATGTAGGCAAGTTGCGTGACAAGGAAATAGATTTCGTAGCTATTGACAATAACGGCTATGTTTCGTACTATCAAGTAGCTTATTCGGTAATGGATAAACAAACATTGGAACGAGAACTTTTACCTTTAAAATTAATTCGAGATTCAAATCCTAAATATTTACTTTCAGTTGATTGGGATACAAATCCGGTATATGACGGAATACGAAAATATAATGTAATAGATTGGATGTTAAATAATTAAAAAAATATAACAAGATTGTTCGTATAATCTCAATTGAAAAAACAATCAACTGTAGTTATTTTTACTTTTATTTTCATGTATATCAAGTATATCCTTGCCAAAATACTTCCTGTACGATCCGACCGCCAACAAACAAACGCAAACGAAAGCGATTCCGGGATAAAGGATGATGTGATTCGTCGAATCGCTTTGACCGTAGGAATGCATGCCGGTGAGAAAATAATTTACGCCCAAGAAAGTCATCAATACGGAAAAAAACGATAAAACGGACGCCAAATTGAACAACCAAGCATTGTTCCAACGTTTCACCAATCGCAAGTGAACGGTAATCGCATACACAATCATGGTGATTAACGCCCAAGTTTCCTTCGGATCCCATCCCCAATAACGTCCCCAAGATTCGTTTGCCCAGATAGCGCCCAAAAAGGTTCCGACCGAGAGCAGCGCCAATCCGATCAATATCGCCATTTCATTGATAATACTTAATTCCCGGATGCGTAAGGAAAGAATCGTATCCTTTCCGGATTTTAAAAATAACATGAGCGTAAGATTGGTCAGACCCAACAGACAACCGGTTCCGGCAAAACCGTAAGCGGCTACAATGATTGCCACGTGAAACATTAACCAAGGCGATTTCAATACCGGAACCAAAGGATTGATTTGCGGATCCATCCAATTGAGTCCGGAAACAAAAAGGATAATCCCTCCGAATACGGTTGCCAAAGCCAACGTAACCGGACTTCGTTTCGCGAAGAACAATCCGGCCAAAACCGTGACCCACGAAACATACACCATCGTTTCGTAGGAATTGCTCCAAGGCGCATATCCCGATATGTATCCGCGTAATGCGATTCCGAACAGATGAAAAAGAAAACAAAGGATAATGCCTGCAATTAACAAACGAATCGGGAGGATTCTTTTTTTTTGCGGTTTCAAGAAAGAAGCGAACGAAAAAATCAATAAACATCCGCCCAGTAGGAAATAGGCTGTTTTACAGTACCGAGCCAGATTAAATCGGTTGTATAACAATTCCGCATTTATTTTTTTTCGGTCAACTTCAAGCGTATTATTTTTATTTTGTTGATAAGTACTTATTTGATTGACTATCTCTTGCGGTTTTGCCCAATCTCCCGTTTGAGTTGCTTTTCGAATTTCGATGACGCAGTCAATCAGACTTTGCGAAACAAACAGCGAATCAGTTTCCGAAAGACCGGAAAGATCATCGCCCGGCGCATACCATGTATGGGCGGGATCGTTTTCTTTTGGAAAAAGATTCAATCGTTGAAAATGGATTAATTGATAAAAAATGTTGACTTGTTCGTCCAATTTCAAAAGGTCTTTGTCGAAGCGACTGCGTTCGGCCGGATTTTTACGGTATATTTCCATTAATCTCCGGCCGAATTTATAATTTCCGTTTTCGTCGAAAACATCCCAATACGCACATGCTTTGTCTGAAAGGTCGTAGTAGGCAATAAGTTCCCGATTCGATACGGGAATGAACGGGATTTTCATCCAAGCATCGGGAAAAGCCATCACGCTCAACAGAAATTGATCGGGATTCAAATGATATATTGATTCGGATTTATGAAGTTTTCGAAGTACTTCGGACGCGAAAGTATTCACCGGTTCAATTCGTCCGTTGCCGGAGAGCATCGGTAAACTGCCGAATTGTTCAGCGCATTTCGGATCAATCCGATGGCTTTGAATAAATTCCAAAGGAGAATCAATCGAATCTTGAGCAAAGGAAGCCGATGCGAAGAAAAACAATACTATCGAAACAATCGCTTGCTTCCCGGAGATTCTTATTCCTTTCAACTGCTTGTTTAATTGTCCGAAACGCGAATATTTTCCCAAGAAGCATCCGATAAATCCAATCGCCAATAGAAAATAGCCGGTATAAGAAATAACAGTACCGACCCTATCTTTATTCACGGATAAAATCGTTCCTTTCTCATCTTCGTCGTAAGAAGCTTGAAAAAAGCGATATCCTTTTATATCCAAAACCGCGTTCATGGCTACCGTTTTTTCATACGTTTTCCCGTCTTCATGCACAATCAAATGACTTTCAAAAGAAGACGGACTTGATGAACCCGGATAGCGTTTGACGGTAAATTTCACTAATTCCAAACTGAACGGCAAGGATTCATGCTCCAACCCCTTGTTGTCGGTAATCAACAGTTGATTGCCGGTTTCTCCTTCCCGCAAGTGAAAGGTTCCTTCTTTGCCGAAAATGTGAGAAACAAGAGCTCCCGAGAGAATAACGATAAAAGCAATATGCAGAATCAAAAATCCCGGCTTCCGTATTTTGTATAATTCTTTTTGAAAAAAAATCCCCGTAAAATTCAACACCAAAAGAAATTGTAATCCGATAAATAACGGCGAAAAATAAATCAGATGAAGCACTACGGATGTTCCTTTTGATTTCTCTATTCCTGTAGCTAACGCTAAAACGAAAGCATAAATAGCTAAGAATACAATGGTTGTTTTATAAGAAAAAAACAGTTTTCTAAATACGGACATAATTATTAATTTTAATACTCTTCATTTTTTCGTGCAAATGTATTAAAAAATACGAATTAAAGTAATAAATTCTAAATATTTTTACTTGATTATTATCTGTTATTGAAAAAATTCATCTATATTTGCAAATAATATGTTTCACTATAAAAACAGAATCATTATGCGAAAAAAATGCTCTATTAAAATTTTATTTGTAATTAACGCTTTATTGTTACTAACTGTTTTTTCCGGCTGTTCTTCGTCCGAATACAAGAAATTTTCCGGAGACGAAGCCAAGCAGGTAGTTTCTATTTTGCAGAAAAACGGCTGTTTGGATTGCCATTCCGCCAAGGCTTCACTGCCGTTTTACGGAAAATTTCCGCTCATCGGATCTAAAGTGAAAGAAGATATGAAAGACGGTACCCACTATATTGATTTTACGTCATTGCTGGATGCTCTTAACAATGGAACGCCCGTCAGCGAGGTGGATGTTGCCAAAGTGGAAAATTCGGCGCTTACGGGAAGTATGCCGCCGGCAATTTATTATTGTATGCCGATGCATTGGGGTACAAACTTGAACAGCGATGAGAAAAAAGTATTGATTGAGTGGGCGAAAAATGTCCGTAAGGTTAATTTTACATCACCGACCGTTGCCGAAGAATTTGCCGGCGAACCGCTTCAACCGCTGCCGGATATCATTCCTACCGACTCCGCTAAAATAGCTTTGGGATTTGCTTTGTTTCATGATACCCGTTTGTCGGGAGATAGCACTATTTCCTGTGCTACCTGTCATGATTTGAATACGGGTGGAGTTGATCATTTGCAGTTTTCCCAAGGAATTCGCGGGCAATTGGGAGGCGTTAATCCGCCCACCGTTTACAACGCTGCGCTTAATTTCGCTCAATTCTGGGATGGGCGAGCCGCTAATTTGCAAGCGCAAGCCTCAGGACCTCCTTTGAATCCGGTTGAAATGGGAAGCGCTTCGTTTGATAATATTTGTGCCGCTTTATCGCGGGACAAAGCATTTACTTTAACATTTACGAAAGTGTATCCCGACGGTTTATCCGAAGCTAACATTACGGATGCTATTGCCGAGTTTGAAAAAACATTGCTTACTCCGAGCCGTTTTGATAAATACATGCGAGGAGATAAAAGCGCGCTTACCGCTGAAGAAATCGAAGGATATAATGTATTTAAAAAGAATAAATGTGCAACTTGCCATGTGGGGATGAATATCGGGGGGCAATCGTATGAATATTTCGGAGTAAAAGCCGATTATTTTGATTTCAGAGGAACGGGACTTACCGACGGAGATAACGGTCGTTTTGCCGTCACGAAAAATGAATCCGATCGCCATAAATTCAAAACTCCGACCTTGCGTAACATATTGGTGACTTATCCTTACATGCACGACGGTACCGTAGCGACAGTTGAAGAAGCCGTTAAAATAATGGGCGAATACCAGGGAGGGGAAAAACTATCCGACAAAGAAGTCGGTCAAATCGTTACCTTCTTGAAGACGCTTACCGGCGAATATGACGGGAAATTATTGAAATAAAAACCGCATCATAATATTATGAAAAGAAAACTCAGAATGTGAATGATCGGAGGCGGAAGCAATGCCTTTATGTTGGCTTTCCAAACGCATGGCATTTGGCCGAATAATTTATAATTCATAATTCATAATTCATAATTCATATTATTTTCATATGGAATAAAAGCGCGCAGATGAAACGGATTTCCACCGATTCATGTGCGTGCTTTCCCTTCGAAAGGGTAGGGTAGAGGTTCTCCAAACAAAGTAGCCGGCGAGGCTTCCGTGATTTTTATATTCACCCGGTCGCCGATTCGCCGGTTTTCTTTATCAAAGATAACTACCTTGTTTTGCGACGTTCTTCCGAATAATTGCTCGCGCGAACGTTTGGAGAATCCTTCGACCAGTACTTCTCTGATTTTTCCGACTTCTTCTTTATTGCGCAACAACGATAGCTCCAATTGAAGTGCGATGATTTCCTCTAATCGCCGAATTTTTTCCGGTTCGGGGACATTGTCGGGCAGATGTTTTGCGGCATAGGTTCCCGGTCGCTCCGAATATTTGAACATAAATGCCGAATCGAAACCGACTTCACGCATTAACGACAGTGTTTCTTGATGATCTTCTTCCGTTTCCGACGAAAATCCGCAAAACAAATCGGTCGAAAGAGCTGCATCGGGCAAGATGCGTCGGATAGCGGCAATCCGCTCCAAATAATCTTCCCGCGTATATTTTCGGTTCATTGCCTTTAAAATTTTCGAACTTCCCGATTGTACCGGCAAATGAATATGTTTACAAATATTGGGGTATTGAGCAATAACTTCCAACGTTTCATCGCTCATATCTTTCGGATGCGAAGTTGTGAACCGGATACGCATTTCCGGCGCTTCCCGGGCGACTGATTCAAGTAACCGGGAAAAATTTACCGTATTCTGTTCATCATTGTCCGCCCACTGGTAAGAATTTACATTTTGTCCCAACAGAGTAACCTCTCTGTATCCTTGTTCTTTCAGCATTCGGATTTCATTTAAAATACTTTCCGCATCGCGGCTTCTTTCTCGTCCGCGCGTATAAGGCACTACACAATAGCTGCAAAAATTATTGCATCCCCGCATGATGGAAACGAATCCGGATATTTTTATTCCGGATAATTTCAACGGAATAATTTCTTTGTATGTTTCCGTGGCGGATAGTTGAACATTGATTGCTTTTTCTCCGGCTTCCACGGTTCCTATTAAATGAGGTAAATCCAAATAGGAGTCCGGCCCGGCGACCAAATCCACCCGATATTTTTGAATCAGTTCCTCTTGAACTCTTTCAGCCATGCAACCCAATACGCCGATAATAAGATTTTTATTTTTTTTCTTTAAGGATTGAAAATATTCCAGCCGAGCGATAACTTTTTGCTCTGCATTGTCTCGCACCGAGCAGGTATTAATAAACAATGTATCCGCTTCCCGTATGTTTTCGGTCGGTTCGAAGCCGTCCATTTGCATAATGGATGCAACAACTTCACTGTCAGCCACATTCATCTGACATCCGTATGTTTCGATATAAAATTTCTTTAATTGGTTATTACTCTTCGATTTAGTGCCGATTTTCGTGTCCTTTTCCATTGATTCTTGTTTATAAAAATACAATTTAACATTATTTAACTCAAAAAAAATGCAATTTTATTGCGAAATATTTGGTGGTAACAAAATATGTAATTACTTTTGTCGTGAAAAACGTAAAATTTTTTCATAGTTAAGGTTTTGGTTAAATGGGTTATGAGTGGCTGTGAAGTCACTCATAATATTTTTAAACGTTTTTGTTTTCATTTTCATTTTTTCTTCGTACATTTGGGCTGTAAAATTAATCATATTTTATGGATAAGCTATCAGAATATATTCCTGTAGTAATTATATTGGTTTCCCTCATTTTTTCATTTGTCGGAAAAAAGAAGAAAGCGGGCAAAGTTACGCAAAAAACCACTCTTCCGGGTAAAACGGTTAAAGAATTTGTTGAAGAAAGAGAAGTGCCTCAAGTTTTAATAAATTCGTACCGAAAGCCGGCGGAGGAAAAACCGAAAAAACCGGTTGTTCACAAACCCCTTCCGCCCATTTCTTCCGAAATTGTAACCCTTGAACCGGAAGAGGAAAAAATGAATTTATCTTTTTCTTTTGAAGAAGAGGATGATGTTATGCGAGCAATTGTATATGCGGAAATAATGAACAGAAAAGAATGGTAAAGAACCGATAAGATTTGTTTAAATAATGAGATTCAGCTTATTATTTAAAATAAAATTGTAACTTTGCGAAAAAAGTTAATCAAATAAATACATTTTTAATACAGGATTATTATGAGTTTCAAAAAAATTACAGCAGAAGAAGCTGCGTGTCTGATAAAAGACAATGATGTGGTTGGATTCAGCGGTTTTACGGCAGCCGGATGCCCAAAGGCAGTAACCAAAGCATTGGCAAAAAGAGCAGAAGAGGAGCATGCAAAAGGGAATCCTTTTAAAATCGGTATGTACAGCGGTGCGTCCACCGGCGATTCGATTGATGGCGTTTTGGCGCGGGCGCATGCCATTAAATTCCGTACCCCTTATCAGTCAAACAACGATTTAAGAACCGAGTTAAACAAACGAGAGGCTCATTATTTTGATTTACATCTTTCGGAGTTGCAGCAATACCTCCGTTACGGATTTCTTCAAAAACCCGATTGGGCTATTTTGGAAGTCTGCGACATTGCTGATGACGGGAAAGTGTATCTTACTTCAGCCGTTGGAATTGCTCCTACAGTCGCACGTTTGGCCGATCGCATTATTATTGAACTGAACAAGTATCATCCGAAAGAATTAGCGGGAATCCATGATATTTATGAGCCGGCTGATCCTCCTTTCCGTCGTGAAATTCCGGTTTATAAACCGAGCGATCGGATAGGGGTTCCTTACGTTCAGATAGATCCAAAAAAAATAGTAGGTATTGTAGAAACCGATTTGCCGAATGAAGTAGGCGCTTTCACTCCTTTGGATAAAGTTACCGAACAAATCGGTAAGAATGTTGCCGACTTTTTATCTCACGAAATGAAACTCGGACGAATCCCGGCCGGATTTCTACCGGTTCAATCGGGTGTGGGTAATGTAGCGAATGCCGTTTTGGGCGCCATGGGAGCGAATGAAGATATTCCTCCGTTTGAAGTATATACCGAAGTCATTCAAGATTCGGTCATCAAATTGATGAAAGAAGGCAACGTCCGGTTTGCCAGCGGATGCTCGTTGACTTTAAGTACGCCCGCTTTGGAAGAAATATACCATAATCTTTCCGAATACAAGAAAAAAATAATGCTTCGTCCGCAGGAGATTTCCAATTCTCCGGAAGTCGCGCGACGTTTGGGAATCATATCTATCAACACGGCTTTGGAAGCCGATATTTTCGGGAATGTTAATTCTACGCATGTATTGGGAACGAGAATGATGAACGGTATCGGAGGTTCGGGCGATTTTTGCCGAAATTCGTATTTGTCTATCTTTACGGCTCCTTCAACAGCTAAAGGTGGAAAAATCAGCGCTATTGTGCCTATGGCGTCGCATATTGATCACAGCGAACATTCCGTCAAAATCCTTATTACGGAACACGGAATCGCGGATTTACGCGGCAAATCGCCGATTCAACGCGCCGAAACAATCATCAATAATTGTGTGGATCCGCAATACAAAGATTTGCTGAACCAATATCTTCGATTAGGACAGCAAGGACATACTCCCCATAATATGGCGGCAGCGCTTGCTTTCCACGATACGTTTATTAAAACGGGAGATATGCGAAACGTGAAGTGGAGCGATTATGTATAGAACATATATATAGGTGTAAAAAAGAGCTGTGAATTGTAATCTTTCAAACGCAGCTCTTTTTGTTTATCATTCATCCTTTTTTAAATTCAAAAAAAAATTGTATATTTGCAACTTAAAAAAGGAGAGAGCGATAGAATGATGCAAAAATATCCTTCCGTTTTGCTGGAAAATGCGATAAATGAATTAGCTAAATTACCCGGAATCGGAAAAAAAACGGCGCTTCGATTAGCGCTCTACACATTGAAAAGGACGCCGGAAGAAATTACTTCTTTGGGAGAAGCGATTGTAAATTTACGAAATCATGTCAACTATTGTCGGGTTTGTCATAATATTTGTGACGAAGATATATGCAGTATTTGTAATGATTCGAGTCGCGATACCGCTTTGCTGTGTGTGGTGGAAAATATTAAAGACGTGATGGCGATAGAAAATACCGGACAGTTTCACGGATTATATCATGTTTTGGGAGGTATCATTTCCCCGATGGAAGGTATCGGCCCCAATGATTTACAGATTCCCGATTTGATTCGGCGCGCTCAAACCGGAGATGTATGTGAAATTATTTTGGCATTAAGTACCACGATGGAAGGGGATACCACTAATTTTTACATCTACCGGAAATTAGCCGGATTGAATATAAAAGTAAGTGTTATTGCGCGAGGAGTCTCTATCGGCGATGAAATTGAATACGCCGATGAAATCACATTGGGACGCTCTATTTTGAACCGAACAGATTTTAATGATTCATTTAAACAATAAATAATATGATAATCGCAGTTGATTTTGATGGAACAATTGTTGAACATGCTTATCCTAAAATCGGGAAACCGATTCCTTTTGCAATTGATGTTTTAAGAAAATTACAAAACGAAGAACATCATCTGCTTGTGTTATGGACAGTCAGAGAAGGCAGGCTTCTGGATGAGGCTGTGAATTATTGCTCCAAAAACGGGATTACTTTCTATGCGGTTAATAAAAATTATCCCGAAGAAGAACCGGGAGATACTTCGCGAAAGTTGACAGCTGATATTTTCATTGACGATAAAAATATAGGAGGACTTCCGGATTGGGGTATCATATATAAAGCTATCTTGTCCGGGAATAATGATTTTCGGAATATAGACGATTATATTTCAGATAATAATATGCCGAAAAAGAAAAAAAATTTGTTTATTCGGATAGGAGAAGCATGGGAAACCGCTCAAAAATATAAATAATAAAATTTTAATTAGCAATGAATTATCCTGTTGAAACCAGCGTAATAGAAAATATTGTCGAAGCGCTTCACATTAAAAATATTGAAAAAGCGACCATACGCGAAGTGGTTGCCATAGCAGATAAGATTGAACAGCAAACCGGATTGGAATTTATCCGGATGGAAATGGGCGTTCCCGGTTTACCGGCGTCCACCGTAGGCGTTGAAGCTGAAATTAACGCTCTGAAATCGGGAGTTGCTTCCCTTTATCCTCCCATTGACGGAATACCCGAATTGAAAAAAGAATCTTCCCGTTTCATTCAAGCTTTTGTGAATCTGGCTGTTAATCCCGAATGTTGTGTCCCGGTCGTCGGTTCGATGGAAGGAAGTTTTGCTTCTTTTATAATTGCAAATCAGTGTAATCCGCTTAAAGATACCATTTTATTCATTGATCCCGGATTTCCGGTGCAAAAACAACAAGCGACCGTATTGGGATACAAATATCTTTCTTTTGACGTTTATGATTTTCGAGGAGAAAAATTAAGAGCCGAATTGGAAAAATACCTTGCTACCGGAACAATTTCTTGCATGATTTATTCGAATCCCAACAACCCGGGATGGTTTTGCCTTCAAGAAGAAGAACTTCGGACCATCGGGGAATTGGCAAATCAATACGATACTTTGGTTATTGAAGATTTGGCTTATTTTTCCATGGATTTCCGTAAAGACTTGGGCAAACCGTTTGAAAGTCCGTTCCAAGCAAGTGTGGGAAGATATACCGATAATTTCATTTTACTGATTTCCGGCTCCAAAGTATTCAGTTATGCCGGTCAACGCATCGCTGTTGTTGCCATCTCTAATTCATTGTATCAAAAAACGATGCCCGGATTAACGCAGAGATACGGAGGCGGAACTTTCGGCAGCGTATTTATCCACCGGATTTTGTATGCTATTTCAACCGGTACGAGTCATTCGGCGCAACACGCATTGGCTGCGATGTTTCGAGCCGCAAGCGACGGGAGCTACGCTTTTCTGGAAGAAGTGAAAGAATACGGACGAAGAGCGAAACGTTTGAAACAGATTTTTTTGAAACACGGCTTCGAAATTGTTTACGATAACGATTTGGGAGAAGAAATCGCAGACGGCTTTTATTTTACCATTCGTTACCCCGGAATGACCGGAGGCGAATTGCTGAAAGCGCTAATCCCTTTCGGAATCAGCGCTATCTCTCTTTCCACCACCGGCAGTAAACAAGAAGGCTTGCGTGCTTGCACTTCGTTCATCAAAGATCATCAATACGAATTATTGGATCAACGGTTGGAAGCGTTTAAAACCGAAAGAAATTCTTAGCGTTATAATAGCTGATATTTTCTACCATTTGACCCAAGAAATTCAATTCTTCTTTCGGTAATAATCCGTTTTCCACATCATTACCGATTAAATTACAGAGTATCCGACGGAAATATTCGTGTCGCGGATAGGAAAGAAAACTGCGCGAATCGGTCAACATGCCGACGAAACGACTCAGTAACCCCATGACCGACAAAGTATTCAACTGTTTTTCTATGCCGTCTTTCTGATCAAGAAACCACCAACCCGAACCGAATTGGATTTTTCCGGCAACGCTTCCGTCTTGAAAATTGCCGATCATGGTGGCAACCATTTCATTATCTGACGGATTTAAGTTGTAAATAATGGTTTTTGCCAACTTGTTTTGTTTATCGAGCGTATCCAAGAATTTAGACAAGGCCTTCGCCGTCAAGAAAGTGCCGACGGAGTCGAAACCGGTATCAGCTCCCGATTGATTGAACATACGAGTATTGTTGTTTCGAATAACTCCGTAATGAAATTGCTGCGTCCATCCTTTTTCCCAATCCATTTCGGCGAAAATTACCAACATTGCCGATTTGAATTGCAGGATTTCCCAATGCGTCAATTCTTCTCCTCCATATACTTTATTAAATATATCTTTGATTTCTTCTTCCGTATAATCTTCGGCATAAAATTCTTCAATCCCGTGGTCGGATAATTTACAACCTTGTTCTACAAAGAAATCCTGTCTTTTTCGGAGCGCATCAATCATATCATCGAAAGAAGAAATGGAAACGCCGGATACTTCCGACAAGATTTCCACATACGAGCGAAAAGCCGCTGGATTTTCTACGGCCATTGCTTTGTCGGGACGCCAAGTCGGCAACATTTTGATTTCAAAACCATCGTTTCGGGTTTTGATATGGTGTTCGAGCGAATCTATCGGATCATCGGTCGTACAAACGGTTTCCACGTTGTATTTTCGCATCAGATTGCGAGCCGAATATTCCGGCGTTTGCAGTTTGGCGGTACATTCTTCATAAATCTCCCGCGCGGTACGGGGCGATAGTAATTTTTCCACTCCGAAACCGGTTTTTAATTCCAAATGCGTCCAATGATAGAGCGGATTTCGCATGGTGTAAGGAACCGTTTCCGCCCATTTCTCGAATTTTTCCCAATCGGAAGCGTCTTTTCCGGTACAATACTTCTCGTCAATGCCGTTAGCACGCATGGCGCGCCATTTATAATGATCGCCTCCCAACCAGATTTCCGTCAAAGAGCGAAATTGATAATCGTCGGCGACCATTGACGGAACCAAATGACAATGATAATCAATAATCGGTTGATTTGCTGCGTGTTGATGATACAACATTTGCGCTGTTTCCGTTTGCAGCAAAAAGTCTTTATCCATAAATTTTTTCATGATCTATAATTATTTTAAAATGCACGAATCATTTTTTGTGTGCGGTCACAAAATTATAAAAAAATCATTGGATAGCAAATAATATTTTTTTATACCTTTGTACACGATAAAAATTCGCTGAAAATAACACTAAAACAAACGCGGTGAAAACACAGGAAAAAATGACGAACTACCGATGGATGATTTGTGCGATATTGTTTTTCGCAACAACAATCAATTACTTGGATCGGCAAGTACTGTCGCTTACGTGGCCCAAATATATCGGACCGGAATTTGGGTGGACCAATGAAAATTACGGAAATATTACCGGATGGTTTTCTATATTTTACGCTGTCGCCATGCTCTTTGCGGGTCGCCTTGTTGATTGGTTAGATACAAAAAAAGGCTTTCTCTGGGCAATAGGAATCTGGTCTGTCGGTGCATGTATGCATGCTTTTTGCGGAATTGCCACCGCCGGAGTACTTACGGGAACATGGACGCTCAGTTTCGCCGGAGCAAGCGCTTTGATCAAAACCGTCGGAGATGCGGGTAAGGTTGTTTCACTTAGTGTGATGTTTTTCGTTTTTTCCCGTTTTGTACTTGCATTAGGCGAAGCCGGCAATTTTCCGGCAGCCATCAAATCCACAGCCGAATTTTTTCCGAAGAAAGATCGTGCATTTTCCACCAGTATCTTTAATTCGGGGGCTACCGTCGGAGCAATGATTGCGCCGGCTTGTATCCTTTATATTGCCCAAGCCTTCGGGTGGGAAACTTCTTTCGTCATTATCGGTGTTTTAGGATTTATATGGATGGCATTTTGGGTATTCATATATAAAAAACCGGAAAAACATCCGAAGGTAAATAAATTAGAATTAGCTTATATACAACAAGATAAAGATTCAGATGCCGGAACGGAAGAACAAAAACCGGCGAGAAAATTGTCTTTCTTCGAATGTTTTCGATTTAAACAGACTTGGGCGTTTGCCTTCGGTAAATTCATGACCGACGGAGTATGGTGGTTTTATTTGTTCTGGATGCCGAAATACCTGCAATCGGTATTCGGATTGGAAGGAACCGCGCAAGTATTACCGCTGACGGTTCTCTACACCATTGTAATGCTTTCTATTTACGGCGGATGGTTGCCTTCGTATTTTATGGATAAAAAAGGGATGAATCCGTATGCCGGCCGAATGAAAGCCATGTTGATTTTTGCATTTTTCCCGCTCTTGGCATTATTTGCTCAACCTTTGGGAAATTACAGTCATTGGTTACCGGTAATCATCATCGGTATTGCCGGTGCAGCGCATCAAGCATGGTCGGCCAACATTTTCTCGACGGTAAGCGATATGTTCCCCAAAACAGCGATTGCGACTGTAACCGGTATCGGCGGTATGGCCGGCGGTATCGGTTCATACATTATCCAAAAAATAGCGGGGAAATTGTTCGACTATGCCGGCTCTACCGGAATGGTTTTCGGGGGATTTAAAGGCGAACCGGCCGGATATTTTATTATTTTCATCGTATGTTCCGTAGCTTATCTGATTGGTTGGATAGTAATAAAAGCATTGGTTCCCAAATACAAACCGATTTAATAAAAAAATAGGTAAAAGATATACTTATTTACACTAATTTTCATATTCAAGGGTAACCATATTCATTAATCCCCCTCTAAATATACAGATCATTTTTGAATTTCCAAAATAAGTGTATATTTGAAAAAGAAAAGGTAGTCGTTTATCCGCAATAATACCCTTAATGAGTAAAATCTATCTGAAAAAAAATAGTATTTATAAATATCACACAAAAATAACAATAAAAAAGAGACTACACAATGAATTTTATAAATCTTCTTTTTTTGAATATAGGTAGTGTATCAATTGGTAATTTCTATTTTGCTTGTGATTTTTCCTTTAACAACCCACAAAAAATAAGAGACTTTATTTATATAAAAGTCTCTCTTTAATTATTAATTACCCTTGTCATAATTATAATGACACACATAAATCTTTATTCTCTATGATATTCTATATGAATAAAAGATTGTCTTTCAAGTTTTCACTTATAAAGACTTCGCACAGCTTTAAATTGGATCGTAATCTGCCATTTTGATTTGGATTATTTTATTATATTAACTTGATAAATACATAAATATTGTCTCATTCATTTTATGTCTTTTTTTTCTTCTTTTTGTTTTCTATTTTCAATTTCTTTTTTATCTAATGTATATTTTTTAATAGAAGGAAAATAGATTGGTGTTGCTGATAAAATAGTATCTAATGGATAATTTAACCCGTCTGTAGTAATATGACATCCAAATTCTGTATCAATCATATCTTTATCTCCCACAGAATTTACCCATGCAGTAAAAATAACTTCCAATAAATTCAAATAATTAACAATATGTCTTCTTAAGGTAATAAAATATTTTCCTTCTACTTTATATCCATCATCAGAAGATGAAATCTCCTCACATTTATCACATTCACATAAATCAAATAACATCTGTTTATTCTTAGTATCAATAAGCATTATCATCTCTTTTTCACTCCAAAATTGCCTACAAACATCTGTGTTCATTAATTTAATAAATGCTCTTGCATGTCCTATCGCTTTATCACTTTTAAGAGTTTCTATCCATAATTTTTGTAAATCTATAACATTTTCTCTTCTTGATCTTTCATGATCATTTTGATATTGCTTTTTCATAATACACACTTGTATAAGCGTATAAGCTACTGTAACTATAAGAGCACCTAATGTTAACCATTGTATTATTGAACAGTTCATATAAAAATTATTAATACTTTCTTTTTAAATGTTTTCCATACAAAACTACAAAAAGGCTTGCAAAGATACAAATAATTTTTCTTTTTCAACAATGTTTTCTATATAAACGGTTAAATATTATTAAATATATGTTTTTTTTGTTAAATATTTGTGTGTGTAGGTAGGTGCTCTATGCAGTGAAGAATCCTCAAGTCAATAAATGATTTGAGAATTTTTTCTACCTTTGTACAACTCAATGGGCGAATCATAGCTGAAGTTCATTGCCTCTCGCAAAATACAGATGCTATGAGGATTCTATGCAACTGCAAGAAGCCTGTGTCAGTTTGCCTTTATTGGCGTTTTCGGAAGAAACGTTAGGAAATGGTCAAATCATACTGTTATACATTATGTTCCCCAAGGGGTAATTTCTTGCAAGCCATGACAGAGGGCTTCATTCTCTGTCTTTTCAAAAGTACACTTTTATTTTAGAAATTCAAAAATGATCTGTATATTTACAGAGGAATTAATGAATATATTTACCAAAGATATATGAATTAAGTATCAATTTTATCTGCTTTTTTGTTTGTCATTTTTCACTTTTGATTATAAAGGAATATAATTTTCCGGAGCCTTCCATGCTTACATTCACTTTGATTGGTCCGGGTTTTCTTGTGGATTGTACAACGACCAACGCCCGTCCGAAGTAGGTTTTCAATTGATTTCCGGCAAAGGAATCCTCCCGACGCAAATCTCCGTTATCAATACCGAGAAATTTGCCTTCACCTTCTACGGTAACAGTCAATTTACGGTCGTCCGTTTGCACGATATTTCCGTCGGCATCTTCCAAATGAATGGCGATGTGCGACAGGTCTTGACCATCCGCTTGGATGGCTGTTCGGTCGGCGGTAAGCGCCGGATGATGGGCTTCTTTGGATGTTTGAATAACGTAACGGGCTGCTTCGTCGTTTCCGTTATATCCTTTGGCTGTTAATGTTCCGGGTATATAAGGTACATTCCACACGATGGTATGATTGGGAAAATCGGCGGTCTTTTGACGTCCCATCAACCGATTATTCAGATACAGTTCCACACTTTCGCAATTGGTGGTAGTCAGCACTTCCATAATCAATCCCTTGTAGCTTTCCGGAAAATTCCAATGGGCAGCTATGCGCGGCCATTGCCATAAGTCGCGTCCCGGCTCTATTTCCAATGATTGATCTTTTACTGCGATTCGCACGATCGGCTCCGGATTCCACATCGCTCTGTGAAAGGCTGCACGAGGCTTTTCGAACATACAGACATCGAACAATCCGTTGGGCCATCCCTTTCCGGGCCATTCCGCTTCTCCCAAGTAATCAACGCCGG
>WRFZ01000143.1 GCA_009778655.1 Candidatus Azobacteroides sp. | reverse complement strand
AGGAATTATTGAATGTAAATATAGTGGCAGCGGTAGTAAATGCCGCACGGGAATCCGATACCGCAAAAACGTAATATCCGTTTCCGGATGCAATCGGATAATTGGCCGTCGTGCGTAATTTACTGCTGGCTGCATTCCCGAAAAACAATTCCTTGTGGAAATTAAATGCGGAATTTCGCACGATGGGAGCATAGGTTGAAAATTTTTCCAGATTAAAATTCGCCGCCTCGATATTGTTCCACGAAATGTCTGTCGAATGATCGCCGTCCACCCACAAATCCAAGGTATAGCCGCCGGCCCCCAAGTCTAAGCCTCCGGGGCTTGTCTCATAACCGGCAAGCGTGAGGTAATCGCCGTTGTTGATCAGCACATTGGTTGCCGTGAGGTTGGTGATGGGATACATACGGGTGGATGCTTTCGGAAATGCGGGATCGGCGGAAACAAGCACGTATTTGGCGCTTGTGGATACTATTTTAATACCGACCGTTTGACTGCCGCCGGGAGCGGAAGCGCCGCTTGTCGTAATCTGCGCCTTATAGGTAGCCGAATGGGTGTTGATTCTATCCGTAGTAATCGCGCCGTCCGCATAGGCTGTACCGGCCGGCTGTACGTAACTGGTATTTGCGGTCAAACCGTCTGATCCAAGCATCAGAAACGTTTTATCGGAGAGCGCATCGCTGTTTTTATCGTTTAATGTTGCAAGCGCATCGCCTTTAAACACGGTAATCAATTCCGTTTCCGAATTGCGACTTTGCACTTGATTCAAACCGAAAGCATCGTCGCGTCCGATACCGAAGATATTGTTATTATATCCGGCGTTGGTGCTTCCGGTCCTGTCCCAAATGACGGTTCCGGCCGAGTTAACATAATTGAGATTTTCTACCGGAATACCGTATTTGATAGAAAGATAGGAATAAACTTTGTTAATATCATCCGGATTAAATTGATTTCCCGCAACGCCCGACAGAATTATAATTTCTTGAATATTTCCGTAAAACAGATAATTGTCGTTGTTTGCCGAAGTAGAGGAGCCGATAACTCCTGCTCCGCTTCCGGTACCAAGAATTCGTGCCGTGAAATTAGTCGCATTCACAACGCCGTTCATATACAACTGCGGCCTGACAGTCGTCGAGTTTGGAAGAAAAACCGCATTAATCCCATACAAGCGACCGTTGTTGCCTTGATGATTGTTACCGTTGCCTTGAATATATACAGAAGGATTACCGTTAAGCCATCCGATATTGTTATTGCGTGCCGAGTTAAATTCATACACTGTTCTGAAAGTACCGGATAAATCTGTCTCGGAAACATAAAACACATAATATGACCGACCGGCATTCAAAAAATTGGCAGGACCGACTAATTTTTGATAAGCTGTACTTCTGAAATCAATGGAAGGCTGGAAATTTCTCAAATAGGTGGATTGATTGAAAGTCGGATAAACGTTAGTCCCAACGGGACTTCTCCCGGTATAGTTTCTTCCCATTCCCGATTGGTCTGCCCAATCGGTTACCGAATTGCTTACGGTAGTAACTCCACTGTCGGCTCTCAACCAAAGTTCCATCGGCGTCGAAAGGTTTCCGGGATTCTGCGCCTTTACGGAAAAAATACCGAACAGCAGCAGGGCCGCTATCGGTATGAGTTTCAAATATTTTTTTGTATTCATAGGTTTTTATTTTTTTTGCGCGATTGCATCCGGCGTCCGTTTTGATACCGGAGACTTTGGACGCAATCCCGTTGAGATAAAAATTATTTTTCTACGAATACGATGTTCAAAAGCGTTTCATCGGTTGCCGGCGCTTTCACCGTATAAGTCATCACCCCGGAAGCGGTGATGGATATATCTCCGAACACATCCGGGTCATAAGCGGTTACGTAATAATATAAATCCGTTGCCGCCGGAACGGAAGCTAAAGCCTTCGCAGGAGCGTTGTCGCTTGGTACGGCATTGTCGTTGGTCTCGTCGTTCAACTGCTTCTTAAATTCGGCATATAAATCTTTCGTGAAAGTACCTTCGGTAGCGGTATCAAACGCGATTGAAGGCATATAAAACCAGCTTTCCGTAATAGGACTTGTGTAGAGACGTACCCATTGCTGACCGGTATTGTAATAAAGTCCGGGTTGCAAATTTTCGGCAGGGACCGAAGCGGTGTTGTAAACCACCATCCCTTCCACATGAGCAGGAAGGGGAGTCGCTTCACTTAACTTAGTTAACGCAACGCGGGAAGGCAAAAACCCGCTATTGTCGCTTTGCAGTTCAAGAACGGCTCCCTTTTCCGGAGCTACGGTAGCATTGCCACCGATTTTGACTTGTGCTTTAACGCTGACAGCGAAAAGAGACACAACAAATAAGATCAGATAGATTTTTTTCATACGATTGTTAGTAACTTAAATGTTTAATTATTAAATTATGTTTATATTCCAAAATTTCAGTTTGCACGTAAAACGAATTTGAATTTTTCTTTTTGAGAAAAACGAATTGAGGGGTAGCGCGGGTTTCGTTGAATTGTTGTTACTCATTTTTCAAATCGAAAAGGGTTAATTACATATAAATTATTTATTGTGCAAATATATGAAAAGCATTTTTGCACTTCAAGTTAAATGATAAGAATAAATACCACATTTGACTATCTGCACGGAAATCGTTTCTCACATTTTAGACTTTATACACAAAACGACTTTTTTATGTCTGTTTGTGTATGAAAGTGACTTAACGATTGTCACATTGTAGATTTTTATGTGCGAACAATAAATGTCAAGTTGTCGGTTAATATCGCTGTAATTTGTATTTTTGTGATCGAAAATCCGGCAAAAAATAACATGCGCCCCCGATTTGAGGATGTCGGTAGGCGCAATAGGTGTCAATTCGTAAGATTCGGGTCAATAATTCGGATGGGGGGTTTCACCGGTGTTCCGGACGCAACCAATCGTTTACCGTTTTTACGGGATTAAACGTCTCGACGGGAACTTCTACGAAAACCGTATTCCAATCCGACATGGAGCCGTTCCATAATCCGGGTAATTCCAACGCTTTCAGTTCTTTTCCGTTTTTTGATTTAGAAGAAATAAATCCGGTATTTTTGTCTATGTAGCGAGTCAAATCGAATTTCTCGCCTTTGTAGTTTCGCAGAGCGCAAACTAAATCTACCGGATTGAAATGGGTGCCTTGTTCGAATAATCGCTTCATGGCCGGGTTTTTCAAGTCAATTTGAGAACTTTCGAGTATTTGCGGCGAAACGGTTCCGTCGGAATTAACGGTCAAGAAAGGGCCGCCTCCCGGTTCGCCCTGATTTCTTACCATTCCGCAAACCCGTAAGGGGCGATTGAGTTTCGATTTGATGTAAAGCGTTAATTCCGCGTCTTCCAGTATCTTGGTTTCCGGATTTTTAATGCAAAGTTCATTTTGGAGGAAATACAGCATTTCCAATAATTCTTTATGGTCGTATTTTCCGGAATCAATCCGATGCAGGTAATTGAAAATCTTTTGTTGGTAAGAAATCAATACGCCGGCAATCAGCTTTTTGTAATGAACCGTTATCGTCTTGAACGAATCCGGCACTACATTGTCAATGTTTTTGATAAAGACTACGTCGGCGGATATATCGTTCAAATTTTCGATCAAAGCGCCGTGTCCTCCGGGACGGAACACCAACTTTCCGTTGTCGCGAAAAGGACGATTTTCCGAATCGGCGGCAATCGTATCGGTTGACGGTTTTTGTTCGCTGAAGTCAATGCGATACTTTACGCCCAAGCGTTGTTCGTATGCTTTGGCTTTTGCTTCGGCTGTTTGACGAAACAATTCGCGGTGTTCGGGTGAAACCGTGAAGTGGAGATTCACTTGACCGGTTGCGTTGCAGGCATACAAAGCGCCCTCGACCAAATGTTCTTCCATAGCGGTACGCGCTCCTTCGGGATACCGGTGGAAGAGGAGCAGGCCTTTGGGCAGTTGTCCGTAGTTAAGTCCCGGAGTAAACAGCAGATTTCTAAGGATTTTCTTGTAGTCGGCCGTTGCCGTTAATTCTTCGATGGTACGGTTTTCATTTTCCATGCAAACCGCTTGCAATCGGTCGTAGAAAGCAAATTGACGAATGTTTTCAAAGAATGTTTTCAAAAACGGCGTTCCGGGCGTTGTTTCTTCCGAATCGAGAAATTCGAATAAATTTTTGAACATTCGACTGGCCGCACCCGATGCGGGAACAAATTTGAGTATCGTTTTATCGCTTTTCAAATAGTCGTCCCAACCCTTCAAGTACGCGGATTGTTCGTTTTCGGGAATCCGGAGGATTCCTTTTTCCCCGGATGCGGAAGCTTGAACCGTTAAATAAGGAAAGCCGTTTTTGAAACAGGCCAATTGTTCTTGTATCCGTTCGCCGGAAATACCTTTTTCTTTTAATTGCAGAAAGTCCGATTCAGTTAACATATTTGTTGGTGTTTGAAATTGATGCGGCAAAGATAAAGTAAATTCTTAAATTTTCCAATATTTGAAAAAAACAAGCGGTCTCTTGAGGTCGGATATACCCTTTCAAGAGACCGCTTTTTCTTCTCATTGCATTACATTCGTTATTTCGTTTGCGATGTACCGGAAGCGGAGGCATTAGCCTTTTTTTGTGCATCCTGCGCTTTCCTTGCTTCTTTTTTAGCCTTTTTTTGTGCATTTTTGGCTTTCTTCGCTTGCTTGTCTGCGTCTTTTGCTTGTTTTGCCGCTTTTTTCGCTTGCTTGTCTGCCGCAGTTTGATCATCCGTCTTCTTTGCTGCCTTTGCAGTTGTAGTCGTCGTTTGGCTGTTTTGATAAACGCTTGAAGCAAAAACGGAATTTGCCGAAATAAATAAACTCACAAATAGAATTGTGATAAAAAACCTCTTTTTCATAATAAATGATATTTTAAATAAAAATAAATTTGTTAAATACAGGCGCAAAGGTATGTCATTTTTTATGTATTGTACAAAGAATTGTATTAAATTATTCTAAAAATGAATTAAATATTCTTATTTTGTTCTATCGTATTTTTTCGACGCCGATCATCCGAGTCCCGCAGGGACGACACTTTATTATCTCTCCCAATCGCGTTCATCAAACTCCAATCCCATTTCTTTGATAAATGTTTTGTATTCATCCTTAAATGTTACTTTTATATGATGCTCCTGTTGATTTATAATATATTTGACAATCCTATCCTTATCTCTCAAACTGTAAGAAAGAGCTGCATATCCTTCTCCCCATGCTTTAAATTCTTCGAAACCGTCTGCCGATTTAATTATTTTGCTTGAAGATGCTTTTAACGCTCTCATGAAATCAGATAATGCAATAACCGGGGGTATTGTGAACAACAGATGAACATGGTCGCTCATCGAATTGATACGATACAGATAACCGTTTTTGTTTTTAATAATTCCATACATGTCTTGATAGAGGAATTTCACACGGTCATCAGTGGGCAATGTGTTCTCGCTTTTGTAAGTGCGAACAACGGCATGAATAAGAAGTTGGACGTAACTCATAGTGTTTTGGTTTTAAAAGTTTATATTTATTTTATATATATGTTCCCTTTTCGAGGGATAGGTATATCGGCCTATTGATTTCATTCGTACAACCGTAGGTTGCGCTGTCGCTTCACCTACGGTTAATAAAGTGTCGTCCCTGCGGGACTTGTCGGAATTGGCGTCTTGCTGTACCGTAGGTTACGCTGCCGCTTCACCTACGGTTAATAAAGTGTCGTCCCTGCGGGACTTGTCGGAATTGATGCTTTACTATTGTTTGTTAAATCCGGTTTCGTTGCAATTCGTCTTTCACCGTGGCAATAACGCCATCCATTTGAGCTAAAGCAAACATTCGACCGAGAAACGAATAGCCCGGATTGTAGTCTTTGTCTTTGTCGTCGAGCATCAAGCGTCCGTGATCTACGCGCATGGGTAAACCGGGATTTTTCTTTTCGAAAATGCGAACCAGTTCAATCAAATGTCCGCGCCCTCCCAGATGAGAAGCTTCGATAAAATCGCCGTTATCAAAAACATGCGTACTGCGAAGATGGACAAAACGAGTCCGGGAAGCAAATTCTTCCGCTAATTGAAGCACATTGTTATGAACCCCGGCGCTGAGCGAACCGGCGCAAAACGTCAATCCGTTGTGCGGATTATCAACCGCTTGCAAAATCCGGCGAATGTCTTCTTTTCCGGTGACAATCCGCGGCAGTCCGAACAAGGGCCAAGGCGGATCGTCGGGGTGAACGCACATGTTGACGCCATACTCTTCACAAACCGGCATGATTTGCTCCAGAAAATATTGCATGTTGCTAAGCAGCATTTCTTTATCAATTCCTTTATACAACGCTAACAAGCGTTTGAATATCGCTACGGGGTTTTGGTCTCCTTCTTTGATGTTCCCGTTGACAAACCCTTGGGTTTTCACGATAATCGTATCAATCAAAATATCTTTTTCCTTTTCGGTTATAACTTGATCCAATTGGCGGACCCGCCGCATTTCGTCGTCGGTATAATCGTTTTCAGCTCCTTCGCGTTTCAGAATACAACAATCAAAATAGGCAAAGCGTATTTTATCAAAAAAAAGGGAAGAAGAGCCGTCTTCCAAAGGATGATTTAAGTCGGTACGAGCCCAATCAATGACCGGCATGAAATTGTAACACACGGTTTTAATTCCCGCTTTTCCCAAATTAGCCAAACTTATTTTGTAGTTTTCAATCAACCGCTCCCGTTCTTTGCCGGCATATTTGATTGCTTCGCTTACGGGAAGGCTTTCCACGACCGACCAATGCAATCCGGCGGCTTCGATGTATTGTTTCAAGTCAAGGATTGCTTCCGATGACCAAATTTCTCCGTTGGGAATATCATGCAGAGCGGTAACAATTCCTTCTACTCCGATTTGCCGAAGCATCGGAAGCGTTATTTTGTCTTTTTTACCAAACCATCGCCACGTTTTTTCCATATTTATTTTTCTTTTTATATTATTAAAATTCACTTTCGGGAGCGCCCAGATAATTGGGTTTCAAACCGCCCGTATCCAGAATGATTTTTTGCAAAACAATGCCGGGGTCTAATATCCGGAAGCGTAAAACATGCTTTCCTTTGGAAAGCCGGTGTTCAGTTGACGATTGGATGATACCTTCCGCTTGCCATTGTCCCAATTCGCCTCGGTAATCTCCGTTGAAATTGACGATTTGCTCTTCGCCTCCGTCAAAAGATACGGCATAGCGCAAACCTTTGTTCGCATTGAAATTCAATGTCGGGGAAAGAAGAACATTCAACCGGCACGGGCCTTCGCTTGTTAATTCAAGATCGTATTCAAGATACACCGGATCGTCGGGAGCAGGGGTCACGGTTACGGGAAAGGTCGTCATTCCCGAAAGCGTTCTTCCCAAATCGGGAATTACTTTCCACGCAATCGTCCGTCCGTTTTGCAATCGCGAATAATGTTCGGCTTCCATGGATACGTATCCGTCTTTTTCAATGAACAGCGGCGATCGGGGAGAAGCGGCGACGTATTCGACTTCCGGCATCACATTATACGGCGGTTGTTGCCAATTGGTATAACCGATGCGGGTTTGATCCATCATGTGCGGCCATTTTCCTCCGGCTATTTGCCGGTTATAGTGAACGGTCAGTAACGAATCCCGATCAAAACAAGCCTTGGCTTTGTCCGCCCAAGCGTTTGCACGAATATCTTTTTTCTCCGCATAATAACGGTTTTGCGCAACGGCATAGTACATTTCATACAGATTCGCGCAGGCATTGATGGGGAATAAAACCAATTGGTCGAAAGCGTCCCGATATTCCGGTTCGATTTGATTATACAAACGCAACGCATCTGTCGCCAAATCCCGGTAATCGTTCGTTACCCGTTCAAACTCATTATAATTTTCTAAGCTGTAGGTTTTTTCGTTCAGCCATTCGGGTATAACGCGACGATTGTATTTCGAATAAAGATTGATCATGCGGGCAGATTCTTTGGCGTATTTTTCTCCGAATTGCCGGGCGCACCATTGTTCGGTATGCAACGACAGATTCTCCGGATTAAACCGGTCGGGATTCCAAGCCATATCCAAGAAAAAGCTGATGGGGTATTCCATCGGCTTCAAATCGCCGACGTTAACCACCCAAATTCGATCAACTCCGTATCGGTAGGTCAAATTCATTTGTTCCCAAACGCGAGGAATCGGACTGATATTTATCCATTTCGAATTGCGCGGCGCGCCTACGTAGTCGAAATGATAGTATATACCGTATCCGCCTTTTCGTTTCGGAGCGTTCAAGTCGGGCAGTTTTCGCACATTTCCCCAATTATCGTCGCACAACAGGAGCGTTATATCGTCGGGTACGCGCATGCCTTTGTCGTAGTAATCTTGCACTTCTTTGTACAAAGCCCATACTTGCGGCGTTTCTTCCGCTTTTTTCTTTGTTACTTTAGCGATTATGTTTCGTTGGTCTTTTACGATTTTCTCTAATAAGGCGATGTTACTTTTTTCACTCATGGGTTCGTCGCCGTCGCCGCGCATCCCGACCGTAACGACCGTTTCAAAATCTTTCATCCGTTCCATTCCCTCCGTCCAAAAATTGCGCAAAACTTCCGGATTTTTATCGTAGTTCCAATCGCCTTTTCCGTAGCGTCGCCATTCGTCATGCGCGCGCCCCATCGGTTCGTGGTGAGAAGTTCCCATGACGATTCCGTATTCGTCGGCCAAGGTTCCGTTTAACGGATCATCGTCGTAGAAAGCGCTTCCCCACATGGCCGGCCATAAGAAATTTCCTTTCAGACGCAAAATCAATTCAAACAGTTTTTCGTAAAATGAATGATTGAATCCGCCGAAAGTGGCGTCTGCCCAGCCGCTCAATGCCGGCGCTTCGTCGTTCAAGAAGATACCCCGATAACGGACCGCCGGTTCTCCGTCGGTATAGCTCCCGGGTTTTACAAATAAATTTTTTTGCTTGACTACCGGAACATCCGCCCAATAATACCACGGAGAAACTCCGATTTGGGACGATAATTCGTAAATACCGTAAATCGTTCCCCGTTTGTCGCTTCCGGCAATAACCAAGGCTTTTTCTATGCCTTCCGCCGGATTCGAAACGGTAGTAATCACGTATTTTTCATTTTTTCCTTTTAATTCCTTGCCGTCTATTTGTCCGTTTTGAATGATTCGGTCAATCATCGCGGATTTACCGATTGTTCCTATAATCACGGCTTGTTTACCGACTCTGTCGGAGGGTGTGTTGCCGGATACTTTGCGAAAATCGTCTTTTAAGTCGGCGACCGCACGGAGAACCCCTTTGTCCTCTTGTTTATCCGTCAAAACAGGAACTGGTTTTTCATTAACAATCAAAGGGAAATAAGACGATTCGCCGGCTTGGGGGAATACAAATTGTTCAACGCCGAAACCCGGTTGTCCCCAAGTTGTTTCCGGGATAAACAGATTGAGTGTAACGATAAAAATGGCTGTGATTAGTAATCTTGCTGCTTTCATAGGTTATTTTTTGCAAAAGTACAAAAAAAATTTGTTTGTTTGCCTGCTAATTTGTATTTTTACACACGATAAAAACCTATTTCCCGAAATTATGGATCCTATTGATTTCGATTTGACAAAAATAAAAGGCATTGTATTTTCTGTGGACGGCGTGCTTTCCACCGATTCTACTCCGTTGAATCCTTCCGGCGAAACAATGCGAGTGATTAATACAAAGGACGGCTATGCCATGCAATTGGCCGTAAAACAGGGAATTATTTTAGGACTTATTTCCGGAAGCGGTTCGACGGCGATTCGAAAACGTTTCGAAAGTCTCGGATTTCAATACCTTTATTTGAAATCCGTAAATAAGAAGAAGGACTTTTCCGATTTTCTTCGAAAAACGGGATTATATGCGGAGGAAGTCTGTTTTGTGGGCGATGATTTGCCCGATTATCAAGTGATGCAATTGGTCGGTCTTCCGGCCTGTCCGGCCGATGCTGTTCCCGAAATTAAGGCGATCGCCCGCTATATTTCCCCGAAAAACGGCGGACACGGCGTCGGACGCGATATTATCGAGCAATTATTGAAGGCGCAAGGCAAATGGATGCAGGACAACGCATTTGCTTTCGGATGGCAGGACTGAAATAAACAAATTCCAAGTTATACAACGTAAGTCGAAGCAGACGTGTCTCCTCCTCGACCGGTCCAGTTGGTATGGAAAAATACGCCGCGCGGCTTGTCAACTCGCTCGTAGGTATGCGCTCCGAAATAGTCGCGTTGCGCTTGGAGCAAATTCGCCGGAAGTCTTTCCGCACGATAACCGTCGTAATAATTAAGAGCGGAACACAAGGCAGGGATTGGAATACCGTTCATAATTGCTGCCATAACCACTCTTCTCCAACTTTCTTGAGCCGAAGTTACTTTTTCTTTAAAGAACGGGTCGAGCAAGAGGTTCGCTAAGCCCGGATTTTTATCAAACGCCTCTTTAATTTTTCCGAGGAAAACGGAACGAATGATGCATCCTCCTCTCCACATCAAGGCAATGCCTCCGTTATTCAGATTCCATTTGTATTCTTTGGCGGCTTCGCGCATCAACAGATACCCTTGCGCATACGAAACAATTTTGGAAGCATATAAAGCATTTTTTAAATCATTGATAAAAGCCGTTTTATCGCCGGTAAATACAGGCTTCGGGCCGTTTAATTGTTCGGATGCAATCACACGTTCATCTTTTTGCGCGGAAAGGCAACGGGCAAATACCGATTCTCCGATTAAAGTCAAAGGAATACCCAAGTCCAATGCAGCCTCGCACGTCCACTTGCCCGTACCTTTTTGTCCGGCCGTATCTGAGATTTTATCAACGACCACTTCGCCTTCTTCGTTTTTATAGGCAAGAATATCGCGCGTGATTTCAATCAGATAACTGTCTAATTCTCCTTCATTCCATTCTTTGAATACATCGTGCATTTCCGAAGCCGACATGCCCAACAAGTCTTTCATGATTTGATAGACCTCGCAAATCAACTGCATATCTCCGTATTCGATGCCGTTATGTACCATTTTTACGAAGTGGCCCGCTCCGTTTTCACCGACCCAATCGCAACAGGGAGCGCCGTCGGCTTTGGCGCAAACCGCTTGAAAGATCGGTTTTACCAATTTCCAAGCCGGTTTTGAACCTCCGGGCATGATCGAAGGGCCTCTCAGAGCGCCATCTTCACCGCCGGATACCCCGGTTCCGATGTACAGTAAGCTTTTACTTTCTACGTATGCCGTGCGGCGGATTGTATCGGAGAAATGCGTGTTTCCGCCATCAATAATAACATCGCCGGCTTCAAGGAAAGGGATGATTTGTTCGATAAAATCATCCACCGCTTGACCGGCTTTTACCAGCAACATCACTTTGCGCGGACGTTTAAGCGATTGACATAATTCTTCAACCGAATGAGCGCCGATAAAATTCTTCCCTTTACCTCGCCCGTTCACAAAATCATCCACTTTGGAAACGGTACGGTTATAAACAGCCACCGTAAATCCTTTACTCTCCATGTTAAGCGCTAAGTTTTCGCCCATTACGGCTAAACCGATTAAACCGATGTCAACTGATTTCTCCATATTAATAATTCATAATTTATAATTCATAATTCGTAATTCATATTTCACCTTACCACTCTTGCATTTCCTTTCCAAATACTCCATACCTGTTCCTCGTCGGTCGGTTGTCCGTAATCGGTAATGAAAGTGGTCGCCAGCGCTCCGGTCGCCCATGCAAATTGCGCCCATTTTTCCGGTTCCCAGCCTTTCAGTATGCCGTAAAGTAATCCGCCAACAAAACCGTCGCCTCCGCCGATTCGATCAAGTACGGCGATGGAACGCGGTTCAATCACCTGCCATTCTTCATCTGCCAGCAAAACAGCGCCCCACAAATGTTCATTCGCATTAACTACCTCACGTAATGTATTGGCAAATATGGAGATATTCGGAAACGCTTTCTTTATATTCAAAATCATTCCTTTGAAGTTTTCGATTGTAGCGGCAATATCTTTATTGCCGACTTTAGGCCCTTCAATACCCAGACAGAGTTGGAAGTCTTCTTCATTTCCTATTAATATATCTGAAACAGAAGTGATTTCTCTGAAAATTTCGCTCAATTCTTGTTCTCTGCCTTCCCAAAAAGAAGCCCGGTAGTTTAAGTCAAACGATATTCTTGTGCCGTATTTTTTTGCGACGCGAGCCAATTCCAAACAGAAGCGACCGATATCGGGTGATAAGGCTCCGATCAAACCCGAAAGATGCAGTATTTGTACTCCTTCCCGGTTAAAGAGACGATCCAAGTCAAAATCTTTTATATTCAATGTTCGACCGACTTCTCCGCTACGGTCGTTCCAAACGCGAGGCCCGCGCGAGCCGAAACCGCTGTCTGCAATATTGATTTGGTGACGAAATCCCCAAGGGCCGCCTTGTTCCACTTCTTTTCCTTCGTAATTCAAGTGGCGGCTGCGCAAGTTATCTTTGATGAATTGAGCAATCGGACTGCCTTTTACAAACGTGGTTAACACTTTGACCGGTAATCCTAAGTAAGCGGAAACACTTGCTACATTCGTTTCGGCGCTTGTCGCCTGCATAAACAATTGATCACTCTTGTGAATGGGTTGACCTTGAGCGACAGGCGTCAAACGAATCCCCATACTGGTCGGAACGACCAACGACCATTTATAATTTTCTTTCAGTTTCATGTAATATTCGGATTATTAATCTTTATGGTATTACCTATTCGCAAGATACACGTGCAAATTTACATAATTTTACCTATAACCGTTTCTTTTCCGGAAAATAAATTGTAAATTTGTTCCGCAAAATACAATAACTATGACTGAATTGAAACATCCCATTCGTGAAGCTGAACGTTATCTGCAAAATGCAAGGCAGATACTTTCGGAAAAAGCCGGAAAAGACGGCGATTATTACAACGACAGTAAATATGTTCGAATGGCCGGGAATACGGCGTGGAACGGCGTGTTAATCGCATTGGATGCAGTACTCGGCGTTCGTCCAAAAATGAAAAGGGGGCAACGCCCCGATTTCAACGATTATCAAGCGGCTATTGCCCAAAAAGACGGCAAAATGCCTCGCATTTTATTAAATGCTTATGATCTGTTACATAAGTCCTTAGGATATGATGGCGTTACACGTTATAAAGTAGTGCAAGACAGTTTGGATCAAGCCAAAATTATTCTTGATTGGGCCGATAAACACTATCAAAATAATTATGAATTATAAATTATGAATTATAAATTATGAATTATAAATTATGAATTATAAATTATGAATTATAAATTATGAATTATTATGTTATTGCGTACTTGACACGCAATCCCTTGATAAGAATAAAGTTTTAAGAGAGGATCCCGCGTCAAGCGCGGGATGACACGCTATTCATTATTTATAATTCATAATTCATAATTCATAATTCTTTCACAACTCCCCTTTGATGGTCTGGATCGTTCCGTCGGGGTTATAGTTCAATTCCGCAACTTTGAGGCTTCGTAACCACGTTTTTCCGCCGGAAGGAACACAGTCGTGATGAAAAAGGTATCCTTTTCCTTTAAATTCCACGATGGCGTGATGCGTTGTCCATCCGACAACCGGAGTCAAGATTACGCCTTGGTAGGTAAACGGCCCGTAGGGATTATTGCCGATCGCATAGCACAACAAGTGCGTATCGCCGGTGGAATATGAAAAGTAATATTTTCCTTTGTATTTGTGTATCCAAGACGCTTCGAAGAAGCGGCGTTGACTATCGCCGGAAGTGAGCGGCCGACCGTTTTCATCCAAAATAACTACCGGTCGGGGTTCTTCGGCAAACTGAAGCATGTCGTCGCTCAGTTTCACTACGCGGGGAGGAATAGCCGGTTCATTATCAGCAGGGAAAGAAGCGCTTTCCAATGCTTTGTTATTGCGGTAGCGTTGCAATTGTCCGCCCCATAATCCGCCGAAATACATGTAGTATTCGCCGTCTTCTTCCAATACGCAAGGATCAATGCTGTAACTTCCGCGAATCGGATCGGGCAGGGGAGTAAAAGGTCCTTCGGGACGATTGGCAACGGCGACTCCGATACGAAAAATATCGTTTTTATCTTTAAGCGGGAAATACAAATAATATTTACCGTTTTTATGCGCCACATCGCAATCCCACAGTTGGCGTCCCGCCCAAGGAATATCCTTTACATCTAAAATAACGCCGTGGTCGGTTACTTCGCCGTTTTCTACATCGTCTAATGAAAATACATGATAGTCTTTCATATCAAAATGATCGCCGTTATCGTTTTCCGGAATACCGCTTTCGCGGTCGTGGGAGGGATAAATGTACAATTTACCGTTAAAAACATGTACGGCAGGATCTGCCATGTAATCGTTCGGAACTAAATATCTCGGTGTTTTCATTTATTTATATAATTTTTATGTGTATAGGCAAAGCAGAAGGCTAAAGCTGGAATGTTATTTTTAGTTCACAAGTAATTTTAATCCGTAATCTTTGTAATATGGAAACTTAGAATCGGAGCTGATAATCGTATATTTGCCAGCAATAGCTTGGGATATTAATAATCTGTCAAAAGGGTCTTCATGTTTTTTCCCGTTAATGTTAAGTATCGGTAATTTTTCCAATTCCTTAATATGAACCGCCTCAACAGGTAAAATACCGATTTGTCGTTTTTGCAAATCGGTAATTATTTTATTTATTGTCAGAGCAAAGGATATTTTCTTTAATGATTGCAGGATAACAATTTCTCGTAATGATTCCACACTTGCATAATATGTATATTGAAAATAATCAATATCATCACGTATATTTTCATTAAGGCGGTCATCGTCATCCAATAACCAAATCAATATATGAGTATCAAGTAAATAACCATCATTCATAAACCTAAATTGAAAATATCTTCGTCTTTGTCGTAAAAGATTTTACCTTTATACAATCCGGCTAATCCTCTGGGCTTAATCCTATCCCTTGCAGATAATACTTTTTCTTTTTTTACTTGTTTGGTAACTTTTTTCTTTCCTTTTTCTTTTTCTACCTTTTTCATTTCAGTTTTTTAAAATTTTATGTTACAAAGGTACAGATTCTTCCGGATTTCCTATATAAAAAAACCGAAAGAATTTTCAGAAATTTACTTAACCAGACTCTTACGTTGTTTATTTCACAGTTCCGGCCATATCTATTATCTGTTTAACAATCGTTTTGGGCTGATAATTGCGATCGAACAACAAAGGATAATCGGTTCGACCGCGCATGGGCCAGTTGTTTCTCCAAGTTTGATTGTCTGTTACTCCCCACAAGGTGACGCGACTGATTTTATCGCTGTGTTTCAAAAACAGTCGGAAAAATTCATTGTAGCGGTTGGTCCATGCCGTGGCAACAGAGTCGGGCAATCCGTCGGGATAGGGATTCATTTGTTTTTGATATTCGTAATCAAGAGAGACATCGGCGCTGTTGACCCCCGGTTGAGGAGAAGGCAATATCGTAAGATCCAACTCGGTGATCATTACTTGCACTCCTAAATCGGCAAATGCCAGCAGACTTTTTTCAAATTCATCAATCGGCGGAAAAGTCATATTCAAGTGTCCTTGCATCCCGATTCCATCTATCTTTACTCCCTGTTCCCTAAGGTTTTGAACCATTTTCACTACGCCGTTTCGTTTGTCTTCGTGCGCCATTGAATAGTCGTTGTAAATCAAAACGGCATCCGGGTCGGCTTCGTGCGCAAATTCAAACGCTAAACGGATATAGTCTTCGCCGATGATTGTATAAAATTTACTTTGACGCAGAGAGCCGTCGTCCATAATCGCTTCGTTCACTACATCCCAGCTTTTGACTTTTCCTTTGTAACGACCGACCAATGTAAAGATATGGTTTTTCATTCGCTCGATCAATACGTCGCGGGAAACGTCATTCCCTTGGTCATCAACAAAAAACCAAGCGGGAACTTGCGAATGCCAGACTAAGGTATGTCCGTGGATATACATGTTATTTTTCATTCCGAAATCAACGAACCGGTCGGCTTGCGTGAAATCAAAGACTCCTTCTTGAGGTTGAATCACTTCGCTTTTCATACAGTTCTCTGCAGTGATGGAGTTGAACTGTTGAGTTATTACATTAACGGACAATGTATCTTTTCCCGATGCCTGTTCATCATTGATAGCAGTCCCGATCCGGAATTTTCCGGCCAAAGCGTCTTTTAATGTCGGCGTTGATATTTTTGCCGACGGGGTACAAGCGAACAGACTTGTAAATAAAAGTAAAAATAATAATTTATAATTCATAATTTGACTATTTTGTTATCAAGGGATTGCGGGTCTTCGCTGCGCTACGTCCGCAATGACATATTTCATAATTTATAATTCATAATTCATAATTATTTAACAGAGCTTCTCTCTTCAATCTCTCTATTGATTTTGTCAATTACTTGATCGTCCAATTCGTATTTGGAGATAATAAACATAGCGAGAAGGAGCAATATAGCGGGGATTACCGCAACGAGCCATAAAATTCCTTGTTGAGCAAGAGCCGACTGTGTGACCTCATTTTTTTCGTCGAAATTCACAAATGCCAGCACGAATCCGGGAACAACCCCACCCAAAGCCATTCCGGCCTTAAAGAAAATTCCCGTTAACGCATTGACTATTCCCGATATTCTTTTTCCGGTGGTATGTTCCCCATACGATATGACTTCAGGCACCAATGCCCACATATAGCCTGTGGCAACAATTACTCCGGTTGATTTTACAAATTGAGCAACTAATACCAACCACACCTGCGTTTTGAGCGTCGGTATGACCGAAATCACATAAAGCATAGCCATTCCCATAATGGCAACGGAAAGAAATACATAGAACATTTGTTTTTTGCCGATCGCTCGTTTGATGGCCGGCACCATAGGCAGAAATATAAATGCGGGAATAGAGCCGAGCGCTGCAAAATAGGGTAACCAATCGGGCGCTTGCACATTGTAAATCATATAATAAGAACCGGCTGAATTTCCTATCGCCATCATGGCAAAAGCGGTAATAAAAAAGAATGCCAAAACGCGTAAAGGACGATTGTGTATAAATTCCTTAAACAAATCGGAAACTTTCACTTGTAAGGTCTCTTTTTCGTCCATGACTACCCTTTCCTTCGTTTGCGTATAACAGAAAATCAGTAAAGCTAAACCGGCAATAGCATAAATAGTCATGGTAATAAACCAAGCGCTACCCGATTCCGGAGAGTTGATTTTTCCGTTGGGCGAAAGCATCTTTACGATGATAGGAATACCATAGGCCACCGCCAAGCCGCCGAGGTTGGCCAAAAACATACGTACAGACGTGAGTTTTGTAATTTCATCGGTGTCGCGCGTCAGCGAAGCGTTCAATGCTCCGTAGGGAACATTTATCAAGGTATAACACATGGATAGTCCCACGTAGGTAATATATGCATAAAGTAACGAGCCGGAAAATCCGTTCCAAAAACAAAGAATAGCGAATCCCGTCAGCGGAATCCCGCCCAGAATCAAATAACTGCGATACTTCCCGATCTTTGGATTGTGTTTATCTACGAAAGCGCCCACGAGCGGATCCCAAGCAACATCCACCAATCGGACGATGAGAAACATAACCGCAGCTGTTGCGGCAGGAAGACCGTAAACATTCGTATAAAAAATAAGCAGGTATTGCGCTACCGTCTGATAAATCAAGTTTTGGGCCAAATCGCCGGAACCGAATCCGATTCGTTGTACCCAAGAGAGTTTGTAGAACCCTTTCACTTCGTTAGTATTAATATCCATAGTGTTATTCTTATTTAGTTATTTTATTATGGTAAATCGGTTTGAAAAGGCGAAGCGGGCAAGCCTGCCCGGTTATATAAATTTGCGCCTTCGGGATTATCCGCCCAAGCGTAACGCACTTTTACGGGTTGAGCAATTTCGTCGCTTCGGACAATGACACGCTTTCCGTCAATACTTGCTTGCGCCGGTTTGAATATTCCGTCGGAGCCGGCAACGGCAAAACCTTTCAATTCGTCCACCGGCAATAAATCGTCGGTACCGGCTTTAAACGAAAGAATCACCCGGTTGCCGTCCGTTATACTTGATTGATAAACCGGACCGTCGCAACCCATTTTTTCGCCATAAGCCAGACTGCGCGCCTGCAACGCCAAACGTTTTCCCACCTCTTTTTTATTCAGCGGATGAATATCGTTCCATTCGCCTATATCAATAGCAACAGCCATTCCCGTATTCGGAACCGTTTGATAAAGTTTTCGCTGGACGTCCCTTAATTCCGCCCAATTGCTTTGTTGTTGTAATAAAGCGGGTTTCATAAAATTGGCCAACTGAACGCCGATAAAGGGCAGATTTTCTTCCCATAAATTTCTCCAATCGCTGATCAGCGTTGCCATCAAATCGTAATATTCGTAATACCGGTCGGTATTCGATTCGCCTTGATACCAGATAATTCCTTTGAGAGCATGATTTTTCAAAGGGGCAATCATCGCATTGTAAAGCCCGGCGGGTTTGTATTGAAAAGTGATTCCTCCTCCCGGAATCGGCGGCATGAGCGCTCCCGTATTGTATTTCCATTCGCCTTCCAGACTGATTTTCAAGTCGGGAAAAACCAATTGATAGGGCTTGCCCGAAACAAATTCCGGAAAACCCGCTTGGCTGACCAGACGCACTGTAATTTGATTATTCCCCGCTTTCAGTATATTCGCCGGAACCGGATAATTGCGGGGCGGATATTGATAACCGGTTGTACCGACGCATTTCCCGTTAACAAATATAGAATCGGCATCCACGATGCGACCCATGTACAGCATGGCCGGTTGGTTTTCGTATGCTTGGGGAACTTCAATGGTTTTCCGAAACCAGAACACGCCGTTTATCGGATGTGATTCGGCTTTTCCCCAACGGTTGTCGAATAAATCGGCGCTTGGCCACGATCGGTCGTCGTATTGCGGCGAATACCATTTTATGGTTTCATTTAAACCTTTGTCTTGTTCATTCAAAATGGTGTACCAACGGCTCCCGGGCAATGAACCCAGCCGAAGCATTTCGGCGACAAACTCGTCCGATTGGCAGAGGCGCATATCGTTCAACAGAGCGGGAAAAGGTTTCAAAGCTTCTTCGCTTATCCATGCTTCTGCCGGCGAGCCTCCTACGCTTGAATTGATTAACCCGATGGGAACGCCGGTTTTTTCGTACAATTCTTTCGCAAAGAAATAAGCGACCGCCGAAAAATCGGCGGCCGTTTCGGGGTTTAATTCTACCCATGAACAAGGAGATACGTCGTCTTGCGGTTCGTGAAAATTATAGGTCAGCGGTATCTTTACATAATGAATGTTCGGATTGCTGTAGTTTTCTATTTCTTTTCCGAACAAAGTCATCACCCGTGAAACAGGCGTTTCCATGTTCGACTGTCCGGAGCAAAGCCAGACGTCTCCGAATAAGATATTTTTAATTTCAGTAGTATTTATTTGGATTGTATAAGGACCTCCGGCCTTTTGCGGAGGAAGCTGTATCTCCCATTGACCGGTTGCATCTGCCGACGTTTGATAATCTGTATTTTTGAAATTCAATCGAATCGTTTCACCCGGAGAAGCCCAACCCCGAATTTTGGCCGGCGTTTCGCGTTGCAATACCATACCATCACTAATCAGCTGCGGAAGACGAATTTGCGCAGGGACAAGCAGTACTATAAATGATAAAAAAACAGTGATTGGTATTTTGTGGTATGATTTCATGAATATAAAAAATGAAATAATTTCGTTTTTTTATTGTGTGATTTATTTTTTCGATTGCAAAGATATGTCCTTTTGTTCATAGTTTTTTTTGAAAATGTTACGTAGTATTTTCTTGTCGTAACATAGGTTTTTCTTTCGGTTACATTTTTATTACAAACAGCAGCCTCAAACTACTGCTTAGTGTTGATGTCATGCTATTCCGTAGGTTACGCTATCGCTTCACCTACGGTTAATAAAATGTTGTCCCTGCGAGGACACTTTGCCGTCAGCCGTCCGGCTCAAAAAAAAATGTACGTAATATTCTCGAAGCAACGTATATAAATAAAACGGCCGATACTTATTCAAGTGTCGGCCGTTTTATTTAGAATTATGAATTATGAATTATGAATTATTTTTCGGATACCCTGTTTTTGCCTTAAAAAATTATGCCTACTTCGTATGTATATGATTTATTTTTCATACGAAACTAAACTCAAAAGTCATCAAATAAAACTCATAATTCATAATTTATAATTCATAATTTATAATTCATAATTTATAATTCATAATTCATAATTCAAATATTATTGCCCTTGCAATGCTTGCAAAACTCCGCCGTAGGCCGGTTTAGGTGCAAAATTATCGTCGAACAGCAACGGGAAATCATTTCCTCTGTTGTTGTTATAGAGCCAACTGTTTCCGTCGTTTACGCCCCAAATCGTGATGTCTTGCCGTTGCGCGGCAGGTACATTCTTCAAGTAAGAAGAAACAACGTCTTTATATGTTTGCGCTTGGTATCCCAATACTTGCGGCGTCAATTCGAAGTATCTTGTATTAGAGGGAAAGCCATTGACCTGTACATCTAATTCGGAAATCCGTACTTTTAAGCCTGTAGCGGCCAGTCTTTGGAACAGATAATCATAACCGGCTCTTGTTGTCGTATTGATAGCGATGTGCATTTTCACGCCGATACCGTCAATAGGCGCTCCTTGCCCTTGCAGCCATTGTACGTAATTAATTAACGAATCAAGCTTTGCCCCATAGGTTTCCAATCCGGATTCGTTGATGAATAACAACGCATTCGGGTCGGCGTCATGAGCATATTTAAACGCTGCTACGCCGGTATTTTTACCCAGAAATTCCGACCATACAAACCAATCGGAAGCGGCGTTTGTATTAGGAGTATTGGCATTGGTACGGATAGCGCCATTATCTGTAAACAAATCGGTTACTACGTCCCAACCGACTACTTGACCTTTGTAGTGCGTAACCACGTTGTTGATCCAATTGTGCAGCGCCGCATCAATGTTCGCTGTTCTTTGTTCGGGCGTACCTGATGCAGCCGCCAATTCTTCAGCCACCGTTTGGTCGGTAACCACGACATTATCAATATAAATGATTGCGCCGACAGGATTATACGCCATATCAAAGGCAATAGTCGAGACATCTTTGGTTGCCTTCAGCGGTGTAGCGCCACCATTACCGAATGTTAAGGTATATTGTGCCCAATCGGTTGTAAGATTAGCGGAATTATATATTGGAGAACCGGCATGATCCCACTCGTATTGTGCAACACAACTGCCCACAGAAGCCTTAGCCCAAAACGTTACTTTATAATTATGGCCGACTACCGTCGGGATTCCGGGACTTTCTATTTGTAAATGCCAACTGCTGCCGAGTGAAGTAACTGTTTGAATAATCTCCATCGCCAGGGAAGAAGAACCGCTT
>WRFZ01000142.1 GCA_009778655.1 Candidatus Azobacteroides sp. | reverse complement strand
TATTTTCAATAAATATAGGAGAATATGAGGTCGGAAAAATAAAAGTAGTGTTGTCTTTTTGTATGATTCTTGTTCTCCTTTGCGTAGAATGGTTTGGGCGAGACAAAGAGCACGCTTTGTCCGATTTCGGTATTAAACAAAAGGTATTGCGATATGCATTTTATTACTTTATTCTGTTTTGCATTTTGTTTTATAAAGGTACAGAACAACGATTTATTTATTTTCAGTTTTGATTGTAATGAAGAATTTTTTATATAGAATTTTTCTGTTTTGTATTCCGGTGATTATTCTTGCTATCGGATGTGAAATCTTTGTAAGAAATATGCCGACTACCTATAAACAAAAAAGAGAGCAATTAACCGCCGCCGCCGACAGTATTGAAGTATTGATTTTGGGGAGTTCGCACGCAATGGATGGAGTAGATCCGAATCAATTTTCTTTATATGCGTATAATCTGGCATTTGCAAGCCAATCTATTTATTTTGACCGAAAGTTGGTGGAGAAGTATTTGCCGGATTTGCCCCGATTAAAGTATGTGATACTTATGTTCGATTATACCAGCCTGTATTATGACCATGATGCGTCCAGGGATTTTTTCTATAAATACTATTACAATATTAATTATAAAGACCGTAAATTTTATAAAGAATCTTTCTCACAATTCTTGTTTGTTTATACACCGGAACAGACTTTACCCTTGTTATTTAATAACCGGCACGAAATCTTGGTAAAAGGATGGGTGAATAATTCCGGAAGGGATGATGAAACGGTTACGTCTGTAGAGAAATGCGAACTTCGAGCCAAGGGATTTAATCAAACGGTGCAAGCTTGGAAAAACGGAGATTTGGTCTTAAATGATTTGGAAGCATTAATCAATCTCTTGCAATCGAAAAAAATCATGCCGATTTTAATAACCTATCCGAATTATTCATCAATAAGAATTTTTATGGATGCATCGGTTATTGAACGAAACAGAAATATAGGCAACGCATTAAGTCAAAAATATCAAATACCCTATTTGGATTATTTTGATGATGATAGTTTTACTATTGCGGATTTTTTTAATTGCGATCATTTGAATAGGGAGGGAGCTGCTAAATTATCAAAAAAAATCAATGCTGTGATTACGGATACGCGGATACAAAGAAAATAACGATAACGAAATAAGGAATGAAACGGATAAAAAGAAATATAACGAAAAATTGCAAGCAAATGTGTGAAAAATAAAAAAATTATTATACCTTTGTTTTCGGAAATATACGCAATCCCGTGAGGTTATGTCAAAAAATCTTTTGATATAATCTTAGAGGTGAGTCGTATATAAATTTTATTGATGGAACAAGGAAAGTATATTGACAAACCGTTGGTTTCAGTGATAGTTCCTTCGTACAATCATGAAGCCTATATTGAAGAATGTATATTAAGTATTGTTAGTCAAACATACAAAAATATAGAATTGATTGTTATTGATGACGGGTCTGCCGATCATTCCCGTGAAATTTTGGAACGACTGCAGGCACAATTCGGATTTGTATTGGTATTTCAAGAGAACCAAGGAGTATCCAAAACATTGAACAAAGCGATTCATCAATATGCGCATGGAAAGTATATCACCGGTTCGGCATCCGACGATTACTTGATGCCGGATAAAATAGAACGACAAGTCAACTATATGGAATCAGACCCGGAATGTTCCCTCGTTTTCGGTAAAGTTCATGTGGTGGATAATAACAGTCTAATTATCGAAGGATTAACAGTGGTTGATCCTGTAGAAGATCCTATCGAAAGCGTGCGATTTGAAGGATTGATTGAAGGTAATTGTATTCCGGCTGCTTCTGTTATGTATCGAAAAGACAGTTGGGAGCAATGTGGAGGATATAATGAAAATTCTATAATAGAAGACTGGGGTTTATGGTTAGAATTTGCTTATTCCGGTAAAATTGTCTATTTGGATGAATATTTTGCATATTACCGTTGGCATGGTTCCAATGTGACTGCTAATGTGCTAAAGATGTACACGGCAGCATGGGAAACGGTACAAAGTTGGAAAGACCGGATGCCTGCGGAGTTGGCGCGAAAAGTGTCAGCGCGAAGAGACTCGCTTACATTTTCGGTATTGTCACGAATATATAAAAAAGAATCTCTCCGGTATTTGAAATTTAATCATTCCTATTGGGATTTTTATATAGTTAAAAATTATATGAAAGGGTTGTTAAAATTAGTGTTTTATTGGCGGAAGAGTTATAAAGTTTGGAAATAAGTTATGCAGTTTTTTTTTAAGATCATCATCCTATTTTTTATCGTATTTAATTTTCGAGTCCCGATATTTTACGATTCGGCAATTGTATCTATCCTCTTATCTGCTCTCTATTATCTATTTAAAAGAAAATCGCTACCTTTTACTTATTTTTTTCAACGCTACAATGCAATTATTCTGATAGGAACTGTCGTTCTTGCTTTTATCGTTTTCTTAATTGCGTTCTTGCATCATACGGAGGTGATGTCCGGTGTAGAAAAGCGGATATTGATAGAATTTATGATGTTATGTTCCATAGTCTTTGCTTTGCCGTTACTCATCGAAGGGAAAGAATCAACCGTTTGGAAAGAATTGGCAACTATTGTCTGTTATGCTTATGCTTTACAGGGGCTTATTAGTCTAGCCGGTTATTTATATGCGCCACTGGGTGATTTCCTTTTTGAAATGAAACCGGAAGATGTTAAAGAAGCGGTAATGAATCCGGCAGCAAATCTGGATAAGTTTCGGCTTTATAATTTATCGGGTATTTATTTTGTGGAACTTTCTGCTGCTTTCGGAATTACATTTATAGTGTTTTTTTGGTTGCAATTAAAACCGGATCATTTGTATATGAGCGGATGGAAGAAATATGCCGTTTTCATCTTTATTTTTTTGGGGAATATCTTTTCCGGAAGAACCGGATTCATAGGACTATTGATAGGATTAGCCGGATGGTTACTTTTTTCATATTACAAGGTCTTCACGTTTTTAAAGAGTAGTATTTGGTATATAATCGGTTTTTCTTTAATCATACTATTTGCGTATAACTCTCTGCTTAGCGGAAAGCAACGCCAATCTTTTAATGATGAAGTGTTTCCTTTTGCCTTTGAGTGGTATTATAATTACGTGGATTATGGTCGTTTTGAAGTAAATTCGGCTGACGTGACAATGCAGCAGCACTATTATTATTTATATGATGAAACTTTGCTAAAAGGGACCGGCATTTCGCCATTCGGGGGAAATCACCCGCTTTATCCCCATTCCGATGCGGGATATACGATTGACCTCGTTTACGGGGGAATCCCATTTTTGATTTGTTTGATTATTTACCAAAGTTTATATACTATTCGCCCCATAGTCGTTGCACAAAGAAATAATTCACGGAATAACCGGATAGACAGTATTTTTTTTATTATACTTTTTCTTTATGCATTTATTGTGGAAATAAAAACGCCGACTTTAGGTTCTCTGCATGTAATGGAAGTGATATATCTTGCACTCGGGTCGGGTTATATAATGCAATACTATTCTCAAAAAAATGAAAATGAATTAGCCGAATGAAGATTGTCTATTTGTTACCCGGCGGGCTTTTTAATTCCGGCGGCATGGAACGTGTAATTACAAATAAAGCCAATTATTTAGCCGGAAAACCGGGTTATGATATATCTATCGTTACAACCGAACAATTGGGACGTCCGATTTTTTATCCCTTGTCCGATAAAGTTCATCTTTATCATTTGGATATAGGTATTTATACGAATTTCGGTAAAGAAAACTATATACAAAAAGTGGCGTCGCGTTTCTTGAAAATAAGAAAATACCGAAAAGCTTTAAAAAAGTTACTGTATGAAATATCTCCGGATATTACGATTTCTACCTTGGGTATTGACATTGATTTTTTGGATAAGCTTCAAGACGGGAGTTTCCATCTGGGCGAACTGCATTTCCCCGGTAATTATCGTCAACTGATGGCTTATCAAATGTACACATCGTTTATTCCTGTTTTTGTCGAAAAAGTCAGAAACCGTTTATTAAGAATAAAATGCAGAAAACTTACGCGATTGATTGTTTTAACCGAAGAAGAAAAAATGAGCCGGAAGGATACGGATAATGTGGTAATAATACCCAATCCGCTTACCTATTACCCGGAGAAAATTTCCGACTGTACATCCAAGAAAGCAATTGCCGTCGGAAGATTAGTTCGGGAGAAAGGCTTTGATCAATTGATTGAATCGTGGAGAATCGTTCATGAGAAACATCCGGATTGGACGCTGTCTATATTCGGGAGCGGGAATCAAAAAGAAACATTGCTTGCATTGATCAGCCGGTATAATCTGGACTCCGTTATAGAAATTTATGATCCGGTAAAAGATATTTATTCCCGTTTTTTGGAACATTCGATTATGCTTTTTCCGTCTCGTTGTCTGGATGCGCTTCCGATGGTTTTAATAGAGGCCATGTCGTGCGGGTTGCCTTTGGTTGCTTTTGATGCGCCTTGCGGACCTAAGGATATTATCACAGAGGGAAAAAACGGATTTCTGGTTCCGGCCGGAAATATTGAACTGTTTGCGGAAAAAGTTTGTCGGTTAATCGAATCGGAAGAATTACGCCGGACAATGGGAAGAGCGGCGCGACAAATGTCATTCGACTATCAAGAAGATAAAGTGATGAATCAATGGATGAATTTGTTTGAACAAGTGACGAGTGATAAATTCTGCTATATATGAAAACAATTGTTGTATCCGGAATTAATTTGTTTACGGGCGGAACGCTGAAAGTCATGCAAGAATGTATTTCGGCTTTATCGTCTTTTGCAGGAGATGAATACGAGATCGTCGCCTTAGTGCATAATGCAAAGCAGTATGCTTTTTATCCGAATGTTCGGTACATCGCTTTTCCCAAATCCCGCCAATCGTACTTATATCGGCTTTATTACGAATATATCGGATTCAGAAAGCTTTCAAAACAATTGAAACCCTATGCATGGCTTTCCATGCATGATACCACTCCCAATGTAATCGCCGAAAAACGAATGGTTTATTGTCACAATCCGTTCCCGTTTTATAAGGCGGGGTGGAGAGATTTTATTTTGCAACGCAATATTTTCTTTTTCAGTATTTTATCTAAATATACTTATCAAATCAATATCAAGAAAAATGAGTATGTGATTGTGCAACAAGAATGGATGCGAAAAACGTTTCGGGAAATGTTTGCCATTGATAACATCGTGGTTTCCATACCGATGCCTCCAGATTCAGCAAAGAAAAAGACGGAGATAAAGCAAATAAACTCCGAAAAAGAAAAAATTACCTTTTTCTTTCCGGCTACTCCGATGACTCATAAAAACTTTGAATTATTATGTGAAGCAGCCGCTTTGTTGGAAAAAGACAATAACTTTGGTTTTGCTGTACTGATAACTGTAAAGGGTATGGAGAATAAATATGCGAAAAGATTGTATGAAAAATATCAATCGTTGAAGTCTCTTCGGTTTATCGGTTTTTTGAATCGGGAGAAAATGGATTTTTATTATCAAACGGCCGATTGTATGGTATTTCCATCCAAAGCGGAAACTTGGGGTTTACCTCTTACGGAAGCGAAAGAATACGATAAACCAATTTTGGCGTCCAATTTACCGTTTGCCAAAGAAACCGTGGGGAAATACGATAAAGTCAAATTTTTTGATCCGGACGATGTGCAACAATTAGCCGATGCGATGAAAAATTTTATGCAAGGTACGATTGTTTATGATGAGACGAAAGAAGTTGAATACAATGAACCGGTCGCTCGAAATTGGGATGAATTGGTCCAATTTCTGTTTGCGGAATGAGTTAAAAATAATTATGAATTATGAATTATAAATTATGAATAATAGCTTTTGCTCCGGATCCGTAAGTTTATCTGTTGTAGTTCCTTGTTATGATGAAGAAGCTACTCTCCCTTTGTTTTACGAAGAAATGCTGAAACAGATTTCTTCGCTCATAGAAATCGGAGCTTTGGAAGAATATGAATTTATTTTTGCAGATGACGGTTCTAAAGATTCAACAACCTCCATAATACGAGAGTTGGCAGGCCGAGATGATCGGGTTCGGTATATTATCTTATCTCGGAATTTTGGTAAAGAAGCCGCTATATTTGCCGGATTACAAAAAGCATCCGGAGCATACGTTGTCGTAATGGATGCGGATTTGCAAGATCCCCCGTCGCTTGTTCCCCGTATGCTTGAAGCGGTTTTTTCCGGTGCGTTTGATTGTGCCGGAACACGTAGAGTTACTCGCAATGGAGAACCTCCCATCCGTTCTTTTTTTGCGCGCAATTTTTATCGCTTCATGGCCAAGTTAAGTGATATAGAGGTAGTTGACGGAGCGAGAGACTTTCGTTTGATGAACCGTATGTATATAGATGCCGTATTGTCTTTGCAGGAAAGAAACCGTTTTTCAAAAGGTATTTTTCCATGGGTCGGTTTCAAGACGAAATGGTTTGAATATGAAAATGTAAATCGGGTGGCTGGAGAAACCAAGTGGTCGTTCTGGAAGTTGTTATTGTATTCGTTGAACGGAATCACTGCATTTTCGTCCAAGCCGCTTGCTTTTGCTTCGATTTGCGGTATGATTGCTTTTATAATCTCGTTGGCTTTTATTGTTTTCATTGTTATCCGCAGAATTATTTGGGGCGATCCGGTTGCCGGATGGGCGTCAACGATTTGTATCATTTTATTAGTGAGCGGTATTCAGCTTTTTTCAATTGGCATTATAGGACAATATCTTGCCAAAACCTATACGGAAGTGAAGCAGCGTCCGCACTTTATTGTACGAGAACAAAATTAATGGAATGACGATTTATCTATTGCACAAATAAAATATATACTATTTATTAAAGATGACACAAAATCAATTCAATCGGAAAATTAAAATAAGAAATAGTATGATCATACTATTGTCTTGTATCGGCCTTTTAGCCTGTATTGCCGTTTTACTCCCGCAAGTAAGGAAAATGATAATGGATTTGGCGGCACAAATTGTACATAGAGAAGCTTCCACTTATCAATCGTGGCTTAGGGTTTTACTGTCTTATGCCATGGGTGGAATTTGCTTTATCTTGTTTTTTGATTATTGCACCCTAACCGATTCCGGTAGAGCGCTTATTCGTAATGTAAAACAAGAAATTAGAGAGTGTTTATCCGAAATTGATTTCCGTTCTTTGCTTAAGCCGGCATTAATAATGTTTGGGATTTATCTGCTGGGAATTTTAACAATTATTCGGGCTAATTTTTTATACATGGACGACATTTCGTATTCTATATCAGGTTATCGAGAATGGTATAACTGGAGTAGATATGTAATCGTATTTTTATCCTACTTTGTTCAACCTGAAATTAGTATGACAGATGTTTCACCAATACCGCAACTGTTAGCTGCTCTCATTCTGTCCTGTTGTAGTGTCCTATTGGTATATATTTTGGGTAAAGGGAAAATTACTATAGTACGGTTGTTGGCAAGTATTCCGTTGGGACTCTCCCCCTTTTTTTTAGAATGTTTATCTTATAAATATTTGGCCCCTTATATGGCTCTGTCTATTTTGGTAAGTATTATTCCTTTTTTGTTTATTGCTTGCAGAAAAGCTTTCTTGTTTGTTTCCGTAATGTCTTTATTGATTATGTGTATGACCTATCAGGCTGCTTCCGGTATTTACATGATGATTGTCGTGATACTTTGTTTTCAATACTGGAATAGCAAGGAAAAGACGAATAAAGAAATTTTATCCTTTTTAGGAACATCTGCAATTGCTTTTTGTTTCGCTATGTTACTTTTTAGATTTTTCATAATGAAACCTGCTGATTATTATGTATCAAATGCAATGCATACTATATCTCATATCCTACCGGGTACGTTGAGTAATATTAAAGAATATGCAATGAATATAAATCATGATTTTGGTATAATATGGAAAATAGGCATTGTAATAGTCTTGTTATTTTTTATTACTAAATTCGTATATAGTTCGGTACGAAGAAAATTACTTTCATTTTTTATTTCGATTTTGATTACTGTTTTATCTTTCATTTTATCTTTCGGAGTTTATTCTTTGTTGGCAATGCCTTTGTTTGCACCTCGCGCCTTGTTTGGATTTGGCGTATTTTTGGCCATTTTATGTATTTATGTCGTTTCGGATTACAAAAAACCAGCTGTTGTCGCTGTTCTTGCTTTGAATTGGTGTTTTTTCATTTTTGCTTTTTCGTATGGAAATGCTTTAGCCGACCAGGCACGTTATGCTGAATTTCGGATAGGAATACTGTTGCATGATTTAAGCGATTTATATCCCAATGCGGGGGGGGGGGATGATTTGTCCATTCAATTAAAAAATTCGATAGACTATGCTCCTTCCGTTAAAAACATAGCGAAACATAATCCGGTAATTGAAAAATTGGTTCCGAAGCGATTAGCCAAGGAATTTTGTTGGGACAATTATTATTATTTGGAACATTTTAATTATGTGGGATATAAAAATGCTAATATAACTGCCAATACATTAAATGGAAATTTGGTTGACTATAACACTTTGAATTTACCGGTCGTTTTGGATTCCTATTATCATACTATCCAAAGCGATGGAGAACACGTTTTAATTACATTGAAACATTGAAAAAAAGAGAATTTATATATTCACAAATGAGGCTGTATCAAAAGTTTTATTGATTTTTCTCTCAAAAATTTTTTTATTCGAAAAATTACTCTACCTTTGCTCCACCATTTGAGTTTTTTATAACAGTTTTATTTCTTTTTTCGAGTTCTTATATTCGTTTTAGTATTAAGTCTGCGATAATCCTCATCTGATGTATTAATTTATTTTACTTATTTTATTTTTTATTTTTTAGAAATGAACATTTTTGTTGCAGGCTTGAGTTTCAAAGTAAACGATGCCGATTTAGCAAGCCTTTTTGAAGAGTATGGAACGATTGCTTCCGCAAAAGTTATTACCGACCGTCAATCCGGCAGATCCAAGGGTTACGGATTTGTGGAAATAACCGACAATGAAGCGGCTGAAAGAGCAATTGCCGAATTAAACGGCGCTGAATATGATGGAAGAACTCTCTCCGTTTCCGAAGCAAAACCGCGTGAAGAACGCCCTCGAAATTCGTTTGGCGGAAATCGTAATGGTGGCGGATACCGTAACAGGTATTAAGTTTTATTTATAAAAGGAGGCTGTGGCGGGAAAATTTTTTCGACACGGCTTCTTTTTGTTTTATTCCAAACCGGTTAAAGCTGCAAGGGCCGCTTCCCGGTCGGCAAAGAGTTGTTTTTTTAACTCTTCCGTATTTTCGAATTGTCTTCCCTCTCGAAGAAATTCGACAAATTCCAATTGAAGCGTTTCTCCATATAAATCGCCGGAGAAATCAAACAGGTGTACTTCGATTCTTTTTTCACCGTGAATCGTGAGGGTGGGGCGTTGCCCGATATAGACCATTCCTTTGTATTTTTTTTCCCCTTGATATACCAACAAAGCATAAATTCCTTCGCCGGGTATGATTTTGTTTGTATCGCTTATTTCAAGATTTGCAGTCGGAAAACCCAATTCTCTTCCCCAATGATTTCCTTCGATTACTTTTCCTTCCAACCGGTAAAAATAGGAAAGCATTCGATTGGCTTCTTTCACGTTTCTTTCCGATAGATAGTTACGGATATGCGTAGAACTTACCGACATATCCGGCAGTTTCGAGGCTTGCAGGATTTCCATTCCGCATGCTTTGCCGTATTTTACATAATCCTCGAAGCCTTCCGCCCGATTCTTTCCGAAACGATGGTTGTAGCCGATAAGTAATAATTTGACAAACCATTCTTCTTTCAATTTTTTTTGAATGAATGTTTGGGCATCCAACCCGGAAAGCGATGGGGTAAAATCCTGCAACAAGCAATAATCAATTCCCGACTCGGACAAACGTTCGATTCTTTCATCAAACGTACTAAGCAGTTTCGGTTGGAATCCGGGTTGCAAGACCGTTTGCGGATGCTGCAAAAAAGTGATCACCATCGAAGGTAATTGATGTGCATGGGCTTGGGTCTTCAATTGTTCAAGCAAAAAACGATGTCCCGCATGCACGCCGTCGAAAAAACCGATGGTAGCTGCCGTTCCGGCGCTCAGTCGGGAAAGATGATTACTGCGGATTATTTCCATATATCGTTTTTTTACTTAACGGGTATTTTTACTTCTGACGATAACGGATATTTCAAATTTTTCCAAGTGGTCAAATTCGCTTCAGCCGTACCGATACGTAATTTTGCTTTGATTTTTACGGGTATTCGGTTTTCATCGTCGCTCATCCAGATTTCTATTGCACTTTTCGATTCGTTAAAAGCCGCATCGAAAAAATCCAATGAGATTTTATACGTTTTGTATTTAAGCGTCTCACTTTTTTCCACAATGGATTGACCTTCGAAACGAACGGTTACGGTTATTTTTTCCCTTCCCATAAAAAGAGAAAGAGTCTCTGTCTTCTGATATTCCGACGGCGAATAATCAAGCGAACAAAGAATAAGAATAAGATTCAGTACATCATAACTTTTTGACCGCGTAAAAAGGATTGTATCAAATTTGAGCGTTTCTCCGGATCTTCTTTTGACGTTAGCTTCGGAGTAGTCCGTACCGAAACGGTTGAAAAATATCTCTTCCTTGTAATGATAGTTTCCTTCATGTACGGATCGTATATGATACAGCGGTTGAAGATTTTTTGCCATTTGGGAATATAAAGTATCCCGCATTTTGAATATTTTATCGAAGAAAGAGGCGGTCTTGAAATCCAATGTTGATTGGAACGAGTTTATATTATTGTAACTGCTTTCCACGATTTTAAAATTGGCTGTTCCCGCTTTCAGCATGACTAATCCGTATTTATAATGGATGTCATAAGACAATTCTTCTCCCGCTTGAAGAGGAAAATCATTTGCTTTCATTGAAATGAGCGAAAGAAGAAAAAAAAGAGTTAAAAATAACTGTTTCATTTGATATGCTTTTATTATATTCCGGGAATCCGATTGCCGAGTCCCGGAATAGATTGTCCTCTCATCGAATTGGATCGCCCGGTATTCTGTTGCCGATTTTGATTCTTTTGTTCTGTTCTTTTCGGTTGCTTAACTACCGGCTTGTTTTTTGTTATGTCTAACGGTTTTTGCTTTTCAATCGGGATTTGCTTAATATCCCAATCTTGTTCATGGCTCCCGTATTTACTGATAGTCAATGCACTTTGAAAATAATATACTTTTTCCGGTTGTTGCTTTTCGGCGTAATTGCCGGTATCCCATTTCCCGTTCCCGTTTATGTCTTCGGTATAACGCAAAAAATAATTTCCGGGTTTCAAATCTTCAAAGGCTAATTCTTCATCCGTCAAAACGGATTTACATATAACCCGCTCGGAATTATCTAACAGTTCGCCGAATCCGGGACCTTCTCCTCCGATGATTTTCACGTAAAGATTTCCGTAATCTTTCTCCGAATAAAATTTGAATTGCGTTCCAACGGAATCATTCCAATTGCCGTAAATACTGTAAATGGCGGCCGAATCAATGGTAATCCGGTATTCTTGTTCGTAGGGCCATGTGTGTTCGACATAAAAGACGCGCGGATTGAGCGTATCCCCGACAATCGGGAATTTCCTTTCTTCCCACAACGTGTCAACTTTTTGTTGTATTTTGATTTTATCGAAATCAAAATCAATTACCGGTTCGGAGAAAGTGATTTTTAATGTATCAAAAACATCCATTATGTTTTTTGCAGAACAGTCAATTTTCAAGAAATTGATTTTTTCCTCCGAGTTCTTTCCTTTTTTGGTATTTTTCTTGGCAGCTTCCCGATTTCTCCAAACAAATCGAAGGGTGTCCGTAACCGGAATCAAGTTGTTCAGTGAATCGCTCATCAGATAATTGGCTTCCACTCGGATTGTATCTTGTTTATAAATAAGCGAATCGGTAATCCAATACGTAATATTTTTTTTGTCGTCGGAATATTCCGGGATAAACAGATCGGTTAGATTTTCGTTCGGAAAATCTTCCTCTAATAAATAAATCTTCGGAGGTAATCCTTGCGTGGAATTGAATCGAAAAATCAATTGACGGTCCGTCGGGCGTTCGAACTTGGAAAGATATTGCGTATTATCCGCCGTTTCTTTGAAAAGATACAAGATAATATCGTCCGGAATAAACCGATTGTATTGGATTTCTTTAATCGTATCAATCGTTAAACTGTCTATTCGAATGGTATCCATGCGGATGGCTGGAATAAAATCGGGCGTAATCGGCGAATCGTAAAAAGCAATATCTTCTTTGACTTGATCAAATTTATAATTCCGATTCAAGTCGTTTAACGCATAAAGTCGGTACGTTCCGGGCGCTATATTTCGGATCCAAAATTGTCCGCGATCGTTAGTCATCGAAGTTCGAAGAAAGGGTAGGGTAGTGAAAGCCGAATCGGCCAAATCGGAATGCAATCCTACCATTATGTTGGGCATCGGTTCCAAGTTTTCCGCATTCAGCAATAATCCGGAAACGACTAACGAGTCAACCACATCGCCGGTAGAAAAAGCGTAGGTAAACCCTTCGATGGCATTTTTCTCGTTATTATCAACAATTCCGTTGGTAAAGTCAAATGTATAAGTTGTATTACTGATCAATGAATCTTTCAGTTCAATCAAAACTTTTTTACCGAGCGATCGGATAATCGGCATTTTGTTTTGAGGCGGCGTGATGATTACCTTTTCCGAAGGCTTTTCGATATTGATGTATTCGTCAAAAAGCAACTCCATCTTATTTCCGCTGAAACGAATGGAATTGGGAGCCGGTTTACTTCGTATAAACGTCGGCGGTATCGTATCAAACGCACCGCCCGTCGGATTTCCGATGCTGGCGCAAGAAGGAAAAAGAAAGGGGAAAAAAGAAAAATAGAGGATAACCAAAAGTGCTGAGAAACCGGAAACGATCCGTCCTCTCCTTCTTTTTATTTCTTTTATTATCTTCATTTTTCCTTTATAATTCATTAGGGGGATTGCAGGTCTTCGCTACGCTACGCCCGCAACGACTCGGTTTATAATTTATAATTTATAATTCATAATTCATAATTTATAATTTATAATTCATAATTTATAATTTATAATCCTGTTTCCCTCTGCAAAAATACAAAGATTGATTCATAAATACGTAAACCGGAAGAAGAAATGAGGATTTCTTATCCGATTTCGGTTCCTTTTGCGAGTAATTGATGTCCGATTCGGCAATAAATACATTTTTTTTGCTCGCAATATTCGCGTTTCAGCTGCATCAAGGCTTGGGAGTCGCAAGCGTTATGCAGGGGTACTCCCGAACGCGAAAAGAGCGTAATGATGGAATTGCTTTCCGGTTTCAGCGATTCCAAAAATCGTAAGGCGCGTTCGGTATAAGTTTTCAAATTCTTATATTTACCGTAAGCGAAAAATACCGGAACGACGGTATTGATTATCAACAGTTGAATCGCAGATAAACCCAAATTTTTCACTCTTTTGACGGAAGTTTTTTCGAACCGGTAATGCGTTAACCAATACTCGGCTGTTTCGGAAATAAAAAGCGAATACAGCGGTTCCAATTCCGAGAAAGCCAATACATTGGAAAATAATCCCTGTTTATTTCGGATAATTCCCGCTAATTGGACAATTTTTATGTGAGGAAAATTATTGGGACGGATTCGTAAACTCTTGAAGATATGCGATTCAAGAGGATTCAGTTTGTATTTTTTGCTGAGAAAAGCGTATTCTTTTTGAAGTTCCGAGAAATAAACGTCTCCCGATTCGGTTTCCTCTAAAAGTCTGGCTTGTCCCAAGAATAAAGCTTCCACCTGTGTAATCGAATCTTGATGTTTCCGAATGATTTTTAACGGTAAACTTTTAGCCAACCGTTCAAAAGCGTCGTTATTGATTCCGAAACCGAAATTACGGGATAAAGTGATATAAAACACTTCATTCCAATCGTTTTTACGTTCTTGAAGTAATTGAAACAAAGCGTTGGTCCTTCGTTCCAATCGTTCGATAAGCAAAGCGCTTTTCCAGTCGCTCCAATAAATTTCCGGAATCTCGGCGATTTTTCCCAAGCAGGGAATAGAGGCATCGTTGTTTAACAGAAATAAATAACCGTTTTGAATCCGTTCGGGAATTTTCATTCGCCATTGAGGGATTACTCGTCCGGTCGTATCGCATATCTCATCGGCATCAATGGTTTCGGCAATATGCAAGATAACGGAATCATACGCTTCATCCTTTTCGTGTCGGTGCTTATACCAATCGGAAGAAACCGTATGAATTTCGATATTTCCGACCCATGTTTTACCGTCCATTCGGATTTTAGCGTTAAAGAAGTCCGGGCCTGCATTTAAATTGTATATTCCGGGATCAATCACTTCGAAAGAAATTCCTTCTTCGGTCAGCAATTCCACATTTTCATAAAGTTTGTGTTTCCACACATAATGCAACAAAGTTTCCATAGTTAATTTGTTTAGTTTTGTTTCGGGTAAATCAAAACTGCAAATTTATATGAAAATTGCGAGGAATGCAAATGAGATTATGAAATTGTAAAGTAATTGGTCAAGTAGAGGCATAAAAAAAAGAAGAGGCTGCGTTAAAAGCCCCTTCTTTTCAAAAACAACGATCGAAATTTTAGTTTTTGCTGAAAACTAAACTATATGTCCCGCTGAAACTACCTTGAGTAACGCTTACAGAAATACTGAAAGTCATTGTTTGGGCCGGAATATTAAACCTTCCGGAGCCGGTGTACGCCATGTTTGTGTAAGGCATTCCAAAAGGAACAAGACTCTTAAGAACCACTTGGCTATTGAGCTGCGGAATCTGAGTAGCCATATTTACGTCAATGACGATGCTTCCGGCATCTCCGTCCGCTCCCAACATACCGTCCACGACTAATTGATTATCGGTGCTTGGCGAGCGGGAAATCGTTACGTCATATTCATCGTCCCACCATTCGTCCACCACATGGAAACTTCCCGTGAAATCATTTAAATCAAGAAGATAGGTTGCATCATAGGTTTGAATGGGGTTTGAACCGGGTAAGCTCCATAAATCGGAACTGTAAGAGATTCTTCCATCAGAATTAAACGCTTTGTAAACAATACCGTTGTATTCAAGATCCATACCTACTTCAAAAACATCATTAAGCACAATATCTTCATTAAACAGGTTTCGAAGTTGCGTTCCCGTGATATCTACTACTGTAGGGAACTGGGATATTGTCTGTATCGTTTTGACATTATCATAATCTCCATTTTTTGCAACGACTAAAGTTGCCGCCTGTGGAAGGTCTTTGTTTGAGAAATAGACATCTACAGTCAGTTTTCCATGAAATAAATCCGGGTCTTTCAACATATTTATCAGTTGGTCGGAAGTCGGATCCGGAGTAATTTTAGGATAGTTTAATGTCGTTATATCCGGCATATTTGTATTGGAATCACAGCCCGGTAATAACAGAATGCAGAAAACCAACAAAAATAGTTCACTAATATATTTTTTCATTTTCAATTATTTTTATTGTTAATTATTTATTCCAAAATACTTTATATTCCGGCAAATTACTTTTCTGGGCCGGAGCATTCGTATTGGGTTCCAATTCGTCATTCGGCCAAGGCAAACTCATTGGATATCCTCTCGAGCAAGATACTTTTACCGCAGGCGATACTCCGGTGTCTCTTCCCGGATCTCCGCCATTATCGCTCTTTGGCGTAGCATATCCTCCCGGAGCCATTTGGGGATTATTCGGGTCGAATAAGATTGGATAACCGGTACGGCGATAATCGTTATATGCTTCGAATCCGTTTCCAAATTCGGAAATCCATTTTTGCGTGATAATGATTTCCATTTTTTTGTTGTTATCAGCCGCATTAAATTCAGCCATCACGTTGTCTATGTAAGTGGTCGTTGCCGTAGCTGTGGCTACTTTAGGAACGGTTTGCGTGTTGCCAACCAAGGTAACCACTTCGTCCACTTGCGTAAATGATGCTTCAATAGCGCTTCTTAATCTGCTTTGAACGTCTCCGCTGATAATGCCTGCTTGAATCAGTTCGGCTTCAATGAAAAGCCGGTCGGCATACGTAATCATTCGGAAAGGAGCAGCTCCCGTACTGGAGTTTCCGTTCACTTTAGTACCGCCGCCATCATCGTAAAGACCGCCTGCCGGGTAAATACCAAAAACGGTCATCGCTCTATCTTGTGAATTATCCCTGTCGGGTCCGTCGGAGCCGAAATAAATGGAAATAAATCCGCCATCCCGGTATTCGACGCGATTTGAAACCGCCTCGGTAGGTTTTACTTGATTATAAAAATAATAAGGAAGACGAGGGTCTTTGTTCCCGGAGAAAATGTTGGGATTGTATCCCATCAATATTTCATAAAACCAGGGACTCATATATTTCGTTTTTTGCGTGGCTTCATAAGTATCGCCATAAGCAGGATTTCTGTTATCCGGAGTTCGGGTTGAGTTGAATTTAAACATCAAACTTTCACTGAAAGTACTAATCAAATCTTGGCTCAATACAGATTGTACGTCTGTTCCTACATTCTGTACTAATCTGACTTGATTTAGCAATTTGAGTTTCAAAGTATAAGCTGCTTTAGTCCACTTTTTCATATCCCCGCCGTAAATTAAGTCGTCTGCTCCCGGCGTTAATTCATTAGGAGCCGTTGTATCATTTAGGTTGGCTATCGCTTCATCCAGAAGAGCGAATAGGGATTGATAAATTTGATCTCCTTCGTCAAAATGGGGATAAAAATTATCTATTGCTTCCGAATAAGGCACTTGTGCATACACATCAACTAAAACGGAATAAAGATACACTTTCAATACTTTAGCTATTCCGGCATATTGGCTATCTCCATTTTCGGTTCCTTGTCTGATAATGTCTTCCAAATTAACCAATGCATCTGTGTAAGAATTTCGCCAGCTGGTGCCAATCGTCCAATTGCCTCCGGTGGCTCCATATTTATCCGCTTCTTCTCGGATAGTCACTTGATGAATATATACGTTCAGTAAATCTCCTATACCGGAATATGCACTTCCTCTTGCACCCGGAGCAACGGAATACGCAACAGATATTTGAGCGTATGGCAGCAATTTACTCACCGACATGGCGCTCGGATTATTCGGGTCCGTATTGATGTCAAAATAATTATTGCATCCTGCCAACAGCAAGGGGAGCAATAGCATCATGATATATTTTTTTATTGTATTCATATTAACTGTAAGTTTAAAATATTTATGAATTTTTCTTAGAATGTCAGATTAACAGTGAATCCGTATCTTCTTGTTGACGGGGCTGCTGAAAAATCAAATCCTTGCGTTGTCGTAGCGCCATAACTGTTGACTTCCGGATCAAAGTTCGTATGTTTTGGAACCCCCGGAGCAAAATGCCATAAGTTTCTGCCGGAGAGTGTGATGCTTGCTGTTCCGAAAGGCGTTTTAGACAAATATTTGGCAGGAACGACGTAACCTATCGAAACTTCCCTCAAATGATATACGGTGGCATCATACATTGACCATTCCCTTGTACCGTTGATGGCAAAAGAATTGCCGAAATACAAATCTTGCGTATCCACAGCCGATGTATTCGGTATTTGTTTCCCTTGACTGTCTAACAAGGGTAGTCCTGTATTCGGGTCGCCGTAATATCCGGGAATTACCCACGCATGTTCTCTGTCTTCGGTATCTTTTGTAACGCCTCTACCTAAAAGGGAGTTGATCGTAACGGAATAAAACTGTCCTCCTTCCGTTAAATCAAACAAAGCAGACAAGAAGAAGCCTTTATACTTCAGCATGGAGGATATACCTAATTTGTAATCCGGATTCGGATCCCCGATCATAGCCATATCGGTAGCCGGAATCAAAAGTCCGGTAGAAGGATCAATAAGGAGATTTCCTTGAGCATCTCTCGCATTAACCGTTCCTCGGATGTATCCGAAAGGTTTTCCCGGCTCTAAATACGGGCCAATATCATTGAACATTGCTCTCAAAGGAATTCTATCCACTCCTTGAATCAATTCTTTAACTGTATTATTATTTTTGGTGAAAATCCCGTGCAGTTCCCAATCCCAATCTTGTGTGACCACCGGTTTCAACATTAAATCTATTTCCACACCCGTATTCTTCAATTTGCCGGCATTGGTAAAAGCATCCAAAAATCCAGAAGAATAAGGAAGAGTAATCGGCATGATTTGATTGGTAGATACTTTATCATACCATGCAAAATCAATTCCGATGCGATTTTTAAAGAAGCTCAACTGAGTTCCTAATTCTAATTCTCGCGTAAATTCCGGTTTTAAATTCGGATTGTGTTTGTCAGGACTAATACCCGCAGCCGGTTGGCCTAATACCGGGTCTAGCACTGCATAGATATCATATAATGAATACGGATCGGCATCTCGTCCCACTCTTGCCCAGTTGACCCGAATTTTTCCGAAAGAAAATGCATCACTTTTTATATTGAATGCATCGCTAAAGACGAGGGATCCGGAAACTGCGGGATAGAAATAACTTCTGTTTTTCTTGGGTAAGGTCGAAGACCAATCGTTTCTCCCTGTCAGCGTCACATAGGCCCAACTTTTATATCCGAGCGTAATATCTGCAAATACGCCCATGATACGATTTCTGTAGAAAGCATCTGACAAAGGTAATACTGTTTTGGTATTTGACAAGTTATAAGTACCTTGAGCTACAATCTCGTCACCTTCGAAAGCTTTCCGCGTTACCGTTGTTTCATTAAAATCGTTTCCTATGGTGGCTTTTACGGAATAAGCTTCAGCGAAGGTTTTCTCGAAAGTCAACAATAGCGTTGATTCGGTCATTTGATTGGTATAATCGTCTTCTTTTATTCTGCCTAAACCGCCGGCATCTCTGGAGCCGATATCTACTATTTCTTTTCTTCCGAGCGAATAGTAATTCGTTCCCAATGTATAATTAGCTTTTAACCATGGAGTAAATGCGTATTCTGCTCCGAAAGAGGCAATAACTCTTTTTTCTTTAGAGATAGTTACATTGTGTTTATACATCCAAAAGGGATTATCATATTGCGTGTTTATGGTAGAAACCGGGTATCCGTTGGAATCTTCATAAGGATAAGCTGCTAAATTCCAGTTTCTTGCTAAGAAAAGCGAACGGGCAAAAGCCGATGAAGATCCGGAAGATACTTGATTTTCTCCAAACATTGTTCCTTTTTGCGATGTATCAACAAAGCTCATGCTTCCCCGTATATTGAGTTTGTTCGATAAGTTTGAATTTCCTCCCAAGCTGATGGAATTGCGGATATAGGAAGAGCTTGGAACATATCCGGAATGGTCTAAGTTCGATAAGGTAACATTGAAAGCGTTTTTTTCCGTTCCTCCTCTCATATTGATGGAGTTTTCTCTGACAAATCCGGTTTTAAACAAATCGTTCACATTATTCGGTTGGGCTACATAAGGAACCGTTCCATCCGGAAATAATTCCGGGAAAGCCGCATAATAATCGGGCCACGCAGGAATCGTACTCAACTGGTCGAAGCGAGGTCCCCATGAACCATTGGCATTCGAATAAGTAAAAAGCGAACCTGCTCCATAGGTATTTTGATAATCGGGTAGATTTGCAATACTTTCCCAATTCCATGAAGAGGTAAGCGAAACTTCTGTTTTCCTTTTACCGGCTGTTGTACTGCCCGATTTGGTTTTAATGATAACGACGCCGTTAGATGCGCGGGATCCCCATAGAGCGCTTGCCGAAGATCCTTTTAATACCGACATGGATTCAATATCATTAGGGTCTATTGAAGAGAATCCGCTGGAATAAGCGCCACTGCTTGTCAGTGGATTGGTTGTCGTTACTTGTTCATTACTTAATGGAATACCATCTACCACAATTAAGGGTTGGTTGTCTCCGAAGAACGATGAATTTCCACGAACATTGATACGGGTACTTGCTCCGGGCATCCCTTGAGAAGAGCGAATATCCACACCTGCTACACGGCCTTGCAGCGCTTTTAACATATCCGGTTCGCCTTTCATCGTAGCTTCATCCGGTTTAATTTCTGCAATGGCATATCCTATTGCCTTTCGATCTCTCGAAATTCCCAAAGCTGTTACTACTACTTCGTTCAGCGTTTTCGTATCCGGCGTAAGCGAAATCCTTGCGTTCGCCGAGGCCGACGCTTCTGTTTGAGCATAACCTATATACCTGACAATCAGCGTATGCACCGATTCGGGAACGGTCAATGAAAATTTTCCGCTCTCGTCCGTAGCCGTACCAATCGTAGTGTTCCCTTTTGCAATCACGGAAGCGCCGACAATCGGTTCACCGTTCTCATCGGTAACCGTTCCCGATACCTGCTTATTCTGCGCGATTGCCAATCCCATGCTTATTAAGAAGCATGTGAATAATAAAGTCAATCTTTTCATAAATTTTTCATTAAATTTAACTTATATTTGCTTGTTTTTTATATAAAATATTCCACCGTTTAA
>WRFZ01000141.1 GCA_009778655.1 Candidatus Azobacteroides sp. | reverse complement strand
CGGGAAGAATAAATATGAAAATTTGCTTAAATTACTTTTTATTTGATATAAAAATAATTAGTGATTTTTTATATGTTATAACAGAACTTGAAATTATTAAAATTGACAAAAATCAATACGAGATAGTTACAAGATACGATTTACCTGATATATTTGAAACTATTGAAATGAAAGACAATATAATTTTTGTTAAATGTATGGATGGACAATCTGTTATGCTTGATAATTGAAGAAGAATGTTTTGAAGTTGTACTCTGCACATCTCAATGGTTCATGGAAGATAGTATAAAGAAAATTTCGATAAGAGGAAGAATGTATTTTTGTTTGCAATGTTTACAAAATGCATTCAGAGAAAAAAATAGAAGAGATGAAAAGTTCATCGGTTTAATTTTAAAAACCGCAAAGGATTTTCTTCAAAGTGAAGAATTGGATAAATGGGAGGAATCGGCAGAAAACATATTGCCTGTGAATCTTTTGGATAGTAAGTTCAACATCAATGATTATACAATGGATCATTCATTGGTTCTTAAACTTAAATTGTTTTATGAGCAACTTCCACCTTATTTAACAGATTTGATAGATTATACTTTAAATGTCGGGTTAAATAATTTGTATGGAGGTACAGGAGAATATAGCTCTTTTACATTAGATCCTGTGTTGAAAGTAATAACAATATGTAAGCAAAATAATATAGAAATACCGGATATTAGTAATTTTTTAAAATTCTCATTTAATGAAGAACATGGATGGGGAAATACAATTCGCAATGTCTAAGAATGTATATAGAAGTTAAATGAAGCTATTTCCATTCTCTTGGGCCGGTGCAAAACTTGGGGCTATCATAGGAACTGCCATTTGTCCCGGAATAGGCACCGTTATTGGCGGTATAGCAGGCGGCATTATCGGAGGTTTGGTAGGCAGTGGAATAGGGTCTAAATTTGTAGATTGGGTGTTTGGTTAATATTAAAATAGATATAATATAAACAGATTAAATTGTTATAACATTATGGGGATTATAAATAAATTATTCGGAACGTCCGACTCGAAAGAAAACAAACCTAAAATTAGGGCGCAGTATAAAAACGAAAGGTATTTTATTAAAGAAATTAATTATATTGATGAAATATTAAAGGAATTTGAGGAAACGGATAAGAAATATATTGCAGAGCATGGCTCGCTAACTCCATTCCAATATCTTTCTAAATGTATGAAATATAATAAAAAAGTAGAATATTTGTATTGCTTGGAACGAAATGCGGATGAAATGCAATCTGTTTTTTTGCATGCTGTAGATAATTTTTCCAAAGGATGGGGGGACGATTTTCAAGGAATGGCTTTGTTAGTAGATATGGCGGCAAAAAGTGTGCTGCTGAATATATCTCAAAGTGAATTTCAAAGAGTAAAAGATTTTATGTGTAAAGCAGATCAAAGCAGCATAAAAGAAATGTGGAAGCCGGATTCTTTGGTGTTTTTCTTAATCGGCGAGAAAGAAAAACAAAGAAAATCGGCAGTCCCGGCATACCAAAAGTTGTATGAAATAACTAAGTTACCCAAATCGGAAGCGGAAAAAAGTATAAAAAAATATTTGGAAAGCTGGTATGAAATGAACAAACATGTCCCTTGGTATAATAATCATTTGAGAGATAACGGTTACAGCGGTTATTGGGCATGGGAAGTTGCCGCAGTGGTCAAACTGATCGGTTTGGATGACAGTAGTTTTAAAGATAACCAATACTATCCGTATGATTTGGTGCATTGGAACAATTAAAAAATGTTTTGATATTTGTTATATTGCTTATGCAACCATCTTGTTTTTGTTCCGATTGCAAAGAGAATGACAGCTTTTTTAAATGATAAGTCAAACGCGGATGATAACATGATTTATAGGAAACAGAATAAACCCTTATGATTGATGAAAAAGAGCGAAGCAATTAAGCAGGCGGCGGATGCCTCGATGTACCAATATCCGTATCAGAACCTTTCGTTGGTAGATATGGAAGGAGAAATCCGGAAGGAACTTCCACAAAGTAAAGGCTACCTGCAAGTTTCCAATTACGGACGGGCAAAACGTGTAAGATATTTGGTTTTCAAAAACGATTTACCTTCTTATTGGGCAAAAGAACGCATTATTAAACAAGTCGTCACAAAGCGTAAAAACAGAGATCGCAAACCTTACCTTACATTCTCTTGCAAAATTTACAAAAAAGTTAGTAAAACTATAACAGCACGTGCGGTTTACAGCGCTTTTGTCAATCCTATTTCATTCTATGAGGACAAGTTGGTTGTATGCTTCAAGGACGAAAATTCTCTTAATGTCGTCCTATCTAATCTTTATATCCAGACCCGCTCGGATGTTGCTAAAATCAATACACAAAAAGAAATTATCTCTTCGCCCGATTTTAACGAACTGTCTCCCGAAAAACAGTATAATATGAAAAATCATTGCAAGAAAGCCGTTTGCCAATATGCTAAAAACTGTAATTTCTTGCGTCAGTTTGATGGTTTATCAGATGCTGCCAGAATCTGCGGGTTAAGTATTTCCAATATTGCGACGTCCTGTCATCGTCCTACCCGTTCGATCGGAGGTTTCCTGTGGCGATTCGGAAAATCAACCGAACCGTTGAGCATTCAAGATATAGAAATTTACCGGTACAAATGGAAGGCAGATCGAAGTAAGCCGGTTGCTCTTTATTCGTTGGATGGCGAGCTTATTGCATCTTACCGTAGCATGGAAGAAACCGCCCGGAAAACAGGTTATTCCACGCGGCTTATTAATATGGCTGTTCACGGAAAAGTGAAAAGAACACGGAAGGGCATTTTCAAGTTACTTTAAATGTTATATTCAGTAACTTTAAAGCGTAAAAAAGGAAAGATTATCAATACTCAAACGCATAGCTTTTATTTCCGTAATTATCGGTGTTGATTTGCACCGATAGGAGTCGGGATTTACCCGGATCGCCCAATACGTCTTTCAAATCAAACGAAAGATAGGTATGAATCGGATAACCGGGAGGGTCGTTGTTTGTATCGTGAATGAAATACAACCGAAGCGTGTCGCTTTCCATACGGGTGGAATCGGCTAACAATCCGATTTTATGCGCTTCCGACTTGTAATTGAGGTAAAATTGCATATTCAGATAATGGCTTCCCAGCCAAACGCTTTCTAAAAGAATCGGGTCTTCCGGCGATGAATTGATAGCAGCTGCATCGGATAAGGTCAGGTTCCCTTGCGGAATCTTAGCCGAACCGTTGATTCGCACGGAATAATCGCCGGAAGCGCTTGTCGAAAGCAGGGTGTAATTCAGCAAAACCCTGTCGCCGAAAGCATACGTCCTCTTATTTTCATCGGATGCGGCAATAATCATATTCCCGTTATCCGATAAAAATTCGTTTTCATTCCAAGCCGTTACCATTTCGACATAATAGGTATCCAAACCGTAATCAACGGTTTTATCTTTACAGGAAAAAAGGAAACTTGCGAAGACAATACAAAATATATATTCGATTATAACCCTTTTATTCATAATTCATAATTCATAATTTATAATTTATAATTCATGATTTAGGATTATTCAGACGAAACCGACAGAAAATTCTTTACCGGGTAGGCATACATTTCTTCCAACTTTCCGGTAAGATAAGAAATATCTTTATTCGGCAAATCAATTTTATCTGTTTGTTGTTGGAAATACCGGTCAACATTTTTTATATCATCGGCCGTGTATTGTTCCCGGAAGAAATTCTTTCCCCAAAGACGATCATACGTAATATAATTTATCGGAAAGAATTTGTAATTCAGAAAAATTTCTTTATCAATGATAGCCGCTACTTTTTTTGCTAATTCATTTATTTTTAACGAACGGTCTAATTCAGCCAAAAGAGGGTTAATCGGACGTCCGATTTGCAAATGAACTCTTCCTTTGTATCCGAACAATCCCGTTTGCATGTTAAGCGAATCGTCATCTTGCGTTTTCTTGAAATCGGGATTGTCTCTTTTTTGTTGAAATTCTTTGGCTTTCAGAAAATCACAAGGATCGTATTCATACGAAAAAGTAGTTGGCGTCAGGTTTATTTCCGACAAACTTTCCAAAAAATTCCGGTCGCTTCCCATCGCCAGCATTTTCAATAAACTTTCTTGCGTGCGATCGTTTGAATCCTTCGCCCTCCCTTCGCGCTGGGCAATCCAGATTGATTGTTTTTTATTCAAAATAGTGAAATGAATGTATTTCGAAAGATGCACGGAAGCTTCATGTATTTGACGTATCGGTAAGTTTCGTTTTACGATGAAACTCTTGTTCAGCCGCACCATGTCTTTGATCCAGTCTGTTAGTAACAAATTATCTCCCATTGCAATTTCGACCGTTGTTTCATAACCGTTACCTAACAGAAAAACGACTAAGAGTGCAACATCCCAAATGATGTCTCTGTGATTGGAAACGTAAGTATAAGCGGTTGATTTCGATACATTTTCCAAGCCTCCACCCGTAACGTCGGTTGTTGTTTGATTCAGCACTTTATTAACGGTGCTTTCTATAAAGTGCTGAAAATCGAGCAGATTGGTAAGCGTTCGCATCAATTGTTCAATTTGTTCCCGATCTTTCTCTTGAAACAACCGGTTCATGCCTTCTCGAAATTGTGAATCGTTCAGTAATCGTCCGATAGCAGGCGCTACTTCATCATCATAAAACGGACGAATATCATCAAATTCCGGATTTTTTTCCATCATATAACTTATTACTCAACTCATTTTCAATAATTTCAGTAAAAACGTCCCGGATATTTAATCCGGATGCTTTGATTTGTTGCGGAATAAAACTGGTAGCAGTCATTCCGGGAACTGTGTTTACTTCCAACATATTTATTTCACCTGCCGGAGAAATAATGTAATCAATGCGGATAATTCCTTTTGCTCCGATACAATCGTAAATTTCGGAAGTCAATGTTTGAATTTCTTCGGTTAGTCGGTCGGAGATACGAGCCGGCGTGATTTCTTCAGAGCTGCCGGGATTGTATTTTGCATCAAAGTCAAAAAATTCATTTTTACTGACTACCTCCGTTATTGGGAAAACCGTTGTTTTATCTTTGATTTTATAGCATCCGCAAGTTACTTCCGTTCCGGGCAGGAAACGTTCGACAAGCGCATCCGTCCCTTCTTCAAAAGCGGCAGCTATAGCCGTTTGTAATTGGTCGGCCGAAGTTACTTTCGTTACGCCGAAACTGGAGCCGCTGTCATTCGGTTTGACAAAAACCGGTAATCCCAATTTCGATTGAATGGCGGCGGAATCCCACCGATCATTTTTACGTAAAAAAACGGATTCGGCGGTTTTCACACCGAAACTCTTTAAGAATCGGTTGCAAAAATACTTATTGAATGTCAAAGCGGATGCTAAAACGCCGCATGAAGAATATGGGATTCCCATCATATCGAAATAACCTTGTAAAAGTCCGTCTTCTCCCGGAGTTCCGTGGATGGTGATATACGCAAAATCGAAATGAATTTTCCGTCCGCCGGAAGTAAAACCGAAATCATTTTTATCCATGGGAATTTTCGTTTTCTCATCTGGTTGCACAAACCATTGTTCTTTGGTTATCAAGACAATATATACTTCGTAGCGATTCGGATCAATGAACGATCGCAAACCTTGAGCGCTTTTGAGCGAAACGACCCACTCGGAGGAATAGCCTCCGGCGACAATGGCAATTTTTTTCTTCATATTACGTAATGTCTCCATTTTTCTATCAATTGATTCATATCTTCCGGTAAAGGACTCTCAAAAAAAACCTCTTTCCCGGTTCTCGGATGAACAAATCCGAGCGTTTGCGCATGTAACGCTTGCCGCGGACAAATTTCCATGCAATTTCGGATAAACTGTGTGTATTTGGTATGATTATTACCCTTCAAAATCTCGTTTCCTCCGTAACGTTTATCGTTAAATACCGTATGTCCGATATATTTCATGTGAACGCGTATTTGATGCGTTCGTCCCGTTTCCAACCGACATTCGACCAAACTCACATAGCCCAATCGTTCCAACACACGATAATGAGTAACCGCCGGCTTTCCGTTTTCTCCGTCCGGAAATACAATCATTCGCATTTTATCTTTCGGATCTCTTCCTATATTTCCTTCAATTCTTCCTTCGTCGTCTTTTACATTTCCCCACACCAAAGTGATGTATTTCCGTCGGGTGGTTTTATTAAAAAATTGCATTCCCAAATTGGTTTTGGCATCCGGATTTTTAGCTGCAACCAATAAGCCGGAAGTGTCTTTATCAATCCGATGCACCAAACCGAGACGCGGATCGTTGGTTTCAAAATTCGGTTGGTCTTTCAGTCGCCAAGCAATCGCATTCACCAAAGTTCCCGTATAATTTCCGTGACCGGGATGAACAACCAATCCGGGCGGCTTGTCAATGACCATCACATCGTCGTCCTCGTAAACAATTTGCAAAGGAATGTCTTCCGGAATAATTTCCAATTCTCTGCGCGGACGATCCATTACCACCGTAATCACATTACCGGGCTTGACTTTGTAATTTGATTTTACGGGCTTATCATCGGCTCGTATAAATCCGGCATCGGCAGCTGATTGGATGCGGTTTCTCGATGCATTTTCGATCCGATCAACCAAAAACTTATCTACCCGTAAAAGGCTTTGCCTTTTATCGGCAACAAAACGGAAATGTTCATAAAACTCGTTTTCCGAATCTTCGGTAAATCCGAGTTCTTCCGTTAAATCGTCAATGCCTTCAATCCAATCTTCCATGATTTTTAAAACAAAGAATCATCCGAACTTGTTTCAACGGAATCGGTCGGATCTTCCAAAAACAAAATATCATCGGATCCGGAACTTACCAAAAGCGATAAAGGCGTATTGGCCGGAACGCGTTGCCCGGCTTCCAAAGCTATCCCTCTGCTTTCTATTCCCACCACTAAATCCATGTAAGCGCCCGGTACTGATTTTACTTCTACGTTCTCGAATCCCAAAGAACGAAGCATAGCCATTGATTGCCGTTGCGAAGAATCTTTGACATCCGGAATTGCAATCAATTGCGGAAGAAAAGCGGCTATTTTCAGATAGATGGTTCGCCCTTCTTTTACCTTTGAACCTACCGGAGGGGTTGTTTCTAAAATACTCCCCGGAGTCGCGCTTTTGTAAAATATCGAATCAACAACGGCAAAATTCAGATTTTTTTCGGTAAAAAAAGATTTTGCTTTTTCCGCCGACAATCCTCTGACATCCGGTACTTCCACCGCTTTCCCATGCCGGGTGTAACGATTTAGACCCAATAAAATCGCTCCTATCAACAAGACGGAAACAAGAATCAAACCCAGCAGATTCCTGACAAAAATATTTTTCAGTAAAGACCGTTTCTCCATGTATATACTACTTATTATAATATTCAAAGCTTTTTTTGCCGATACGCAAAAGTACTAAAAAAAGATAGGATACAACATAAAAAGGGAATAAACTTTTGATTTATTCCCTTCTCTATTCCGGTTTCGTATTTTATCCGTTGTACTCGTCAGATACGGTTAATTTTTTCCGTCCTTTGGCTCTGCGAGCTGCTAATACTCTTCGACCGTTGGCTGTTTCCATCCGACTGCGAAATCCGTGTTTGTTTTTTCTCTTCCGGTTGGAAGGTTGAAATGTCCGTTTCATGACTTTATTTTTATTTGTTTATTTTTTTCACCTTAAGAATCGGGACGCAAAGGTAAGATATATTTTGCAAATAAACAAATTTTTTCGCGGTTGGTATATACAATTGTACTTTGTAAAATTTTCACTACCTTTATAGGGTATTTTACGGTTGACCGATCTAAGAAACAGAAACGGAATATTACTCACAATTAAAACGAAAAGAAATGGAAACACGTATGAAACGAATCGGTATTGCGGCATTACTCATTGTATTGTTTTCGGGAGTTATGAATATATCGGCCGGAGACGATGAAAAATATTTCACGGTCAGCGGAGTGGTAAAGGACAAATCCAACCGGAAAAAATTGGAATATGTCAATATATCCGTACCGGGAAGTAATCTGAGCAGCATCACGAACGAAGAAGGAGCATTTACGCTCAAAATCAAAGATTCTATCCGGGCGAAAGAAATCGAATTTTCACGAATCGGCTATTTCAGTACCACTGTTCCGATCAACGGGAAAGATTTATCAGACCAAACATTTTATCTGACCCCCAATGAAAGTCAATTAAAAGAAGTGGTTATCGAAAGTTGGGACAACCCGGTGGAATTAGTAAAAGAAGCGCTTAGGCGAGTTGCTTCCAATTACAGCAACAAGCCTGATTTATTTACCGGATTTTATAGAGAAACCGTACAGAAAAGAAAAAAATTCATCAATATCACCGAAGCGGTTATCCATATCTATAAAAGTCCTTATCCGGAAAATATAGACATTGATCGGGTACAAATCTTCAAAGGTCGAAATTTAGTAACTACCAAAGTGAGCGACACTTTGGCCGTGAAATTACTCGGAGGACCCAATTTGTCTATTTATGCCGATATAGTAAAAAATCCGGATATTTTGTTTGACGAAGAATCTTTATACAATTTCAGTTTCAAAATGGAAAATCCGGAGTTTTTAGACAATCGCCAACAATATGCAGTCTCTTTTGTACCGGCTGTAACTTTGCCTTATCCTTTGTATTACGGGAAATTATATATTGATAAAGAAACTTTGGCTTTTACTCGTGCGGAATTTTATTTGGATCTGAAAGATCGAATTAAAGCGACTCAAGCGATCTTGCGTAAAAAGCCGACCGGCCTCCGGTTCAGACCGGATGAAGTCCTTTTTGTCGTTTCTTATAAGCAGCGAGACGGTATAAGTTATTTGAATTATATCCGTAATGAATTGAAATTCAAATGCGACTGGCAACGCAAATTATTTGCGACCAACTATACCGTATTGAGCGAAATGGTTGTAACCGAAAGCCAAGAAGATCCTGTAAGCAATATTCCCCGTAAAGAATCGTTCAATAAGAATGAATCATTAAGCGACAAGGTAACAAGCTTTTATGATGATAATTTCTGGGGAGCGTATAATATTATTGAGCCGACCGAATCGCTGGAATCGGCGGTTAATAAATTGAAAAAGGAGTATAAATGATGATGAAACATCGTTCGACGCAGTCAATTATAAATTATGAATTATAAATTATGAATTATGAATTATAATGCCGATCAACTTATTGATTTTTAAGAAAATAAAAGACGGAGATATTGAAGCTTTCGAAACTCTTTTCCGATCGTATTACGAACCTTTATGCCGTTATGCCTGTCAATGGGTTGAAAATCCGGAAACTGCCGAGGAAATCGTACAAGATTTGTTTTATGTTCTTTGGAAAGAGAGGGAAAATCTGCAAATTTTCACTTCGGTGAGCGGCTATTTGTATCGTTCCGTCAAAAATAAATCGCTTCAACAGGTTGAAAAAGCAAAAGTACGAGAGGACTATCGGAACAGGCATGCCGAAAATGCCGGTATAGAAACTTTTACTCCGCTGGAAGAATTGGAATATAAAGAGCTGGAACAACAAATCCGGGAAACGTTGCTTCTTTTACCCGAACGTCGGCAGAAAATATTTCACATGAATCGCGAGGAAGGAAAAAAATACAATGAAATCGCGCGGGAACTTCATATATCCGTAAAAACCGTTGAAGCGGAAATCAGTAAAGCCCTCCGGGAGTTACGAAATAAATACAATTCAATCAATGAATCAAAAAACAAAAACTCAAGAATTAAAACGCATGAAACAATTCAATGATACTTACCGGATTGACACAGACCAAGCATGGAAGATGCTCCATGAACGATTAGAAAAAGACCAATTATTGACCGGCGAGCCGGAGCGTTCGTCCGATAAAAAACGAATTCTGTTTTTTCAACGGGCGGCGGCTGTCGCGGCCGTTTGCATCGGAATTATTTTTGCCGGGATTTATTTTTCACATATTTCGCATACAAAAGACAATTCGTTGGTATTTTTGGAAAATAAAGACGATTCGGGAACATTGGTTACTACGCTTGAAGATGGTTCGACGGTTTATTTAACAGACCACGCATCCATTTCCTATCCGACTGTTTTTGCTGAAAATCAACGAAATGTGGAATTAAACGGAAACGCTTTGTTTTGTATAGCAAAAGATGAAAATCGTCCTTTTGTCGTTACGACTAACGGGATAACGATTGAAGTTACCGGAACCGTTTTCGCGGTTCAATCTTCTGTTGATAATCCGTTTGAACTTTTTGTAAAACAAGGAAAAGTGAACGTTCATTCCAAAAATGATCAAGCCGGCGTCCCGGTGGAAGCCGGAGAAACCGTTCAATTAACCGGGAACAGACTGAGTAAATCCGAAATTACCAATTTCCGAGTATTCAATCGTTTTTCGGATAAAATGTGTTTTAAGGATGAAAAATTGAACAATATTGTTCATGCCATCAATACAATCTATGACTCTCCTACCATCGTTACCGAAGAATCGTTGAAAGATAGAACATTGACGGTTACTTTTGATAATAATTCCGTAGAAACCATGACAGAATTAATCTGTTTGGCATTAAATTTGGAACAAATCCGGAAACAAGATACCATCTTTATCCGACCGGTTTTAAAATAAAGGTTTATGAAGGGTTGCATCATCGGAATAATCTGTTTTTTCGGTTATTGTTCGTTGACAAGAGCAGCCGAAATTCTCGACGGGGAAATACAATTGCCCAAAACGAAGGAGACCGTTTATGAATTATTCAATCGGATTACCGATCTTACCGGATTCTTTTTTATTTATGATAGCGATATTATTAATAATGAACGAAAAGTAAAATTTCCCGGCGGAACATACAGTCTGAGACAATCCATTTACTTGATTACCCAAGATAAAAATATACAAATCAAGGTGATTGGGCGACATATCCTTTTGTATAAAAAAGAGATACCTCTCGCAACCGACACTAAAACCTTGCCGGCGACGAGAGACAGTTCGAATTTTATTACCGTAAAAGCTGCCGTAAGAGATGCTCAAACCAAAGAGCCGGTTCCTTATGTTTCCGTCGGCGTTGAAGAAACCGGCATCGGAACCATTACCAATCAATCGGGTGAGTTTATACTCAAAATACCGTATTCCGATACCATTCGAAATATTCAATTTTCTCATGTGGGCTATAATCAGCAGGCTGTACCGGCAGGATTATTCTTGAATAATCCGGTGGACATTTACTTGCAAACTAAAATGGTTCCTCTCCGGGAAATCATTGTCGGGTTGGTCAATCCGCAAAAAATCATACGGGAAATGCTTAATAACCGACCGCTTAATTACCGAAATGATCCGGTATATTTCACCGGTTTTTATCGGGAAGGAGTCGAAAGGAAAAATACAATCATCAGTCTGACCGAAGCGGTGTTTCAAATTTATAAGACCGGCATCGAATCATCGGACGATGATCAAGTCAAATTATTAAAAATGAGAAAAATAAGTAACAAAGAAGAAACAGATTCCATTGTCTTAAAAATGAGAGCCGGAATTGATGCCTCGTTACGCTTGGACATTATCAAATACGTTCCCGACTTTTTCGAGTTGAACGATGAAAATCCGTTTAACTATACCAAAATAGATATGACGGTAACTGACGCCGGCTTGGCTCATGTAATTGCGTTTGAGCAAAAAGCTGGAATCAAAGAGCCGCTTTATAAAGGAGAACTCTATATTGATTCCGACAACCGTGCATTATTGGCTGCGCACTTTGAAGTCAATCCGCGTTATGTAGATAAATCAACCGATATATTTGTACTCAAAAAACCCAAAAATGTGGATATTAAACCGGAAAATGCAAATTATTATGTATATTATAAATATTGGAACGGAAAATATTATTTAAGCCATCTACGGGGCGATTTATCTTTCAAAATCAAGAAGAAAAATGCTTTTTTACAACCCTCCAAATCCATTCATACTTTTTTTGAGATGGCGGTTTGCAAAATAGACACAATTGATGTGAAAAGGTTTTCCAACAAAGAAAGCATTCCTACCCGCAATGTATTTTCCGAAACAAAATTTCGGTACGACAATCGCTTTTGGGATGATTTTAATGTCATTTTGCCGGAAGAGCGATTAAACGAAGCCATCACTCGTATTTCATCAAAAATTGAAGAAATCAAATAACCGGAAATAATATCCGGTTGGGTTTGTTCGGTTGAAAAATAAATTGTACCTTTAATGTTTCGAACGAGAATGAATTATGGCTAAAGAATTGAAATTTGAAGAAATACAAGATAGTATCCTAAAAGGGAATTTTCATCCCGTGTATCTGTTTCAAGGAGAAGAAGCGTATTATATTGATCAATTGACCGATTTATTGATTGAAAAAGTCTTGGATGATTCCGAACGTGATTTTAATCAATACATTTTTTACGGTATGGATTCGGATGTGGGAACGATAATCAATGCCTGCAAACGGTTTCCGATGATGTCGGAGCGGCAACTGGTGGTTGTTAAGGAAGCTCAAGGATTGAAAAACATTGACGATCTGGTACATTACGTTAGACAACCGCTGCTTTCGACGGTTCTGGCGATTAATTTTAAGCATGGTAAATTAGACGGACGTAAAAAATTATCCGGAGAAATCGGTAAAACCGGAATTGTATTCGAATCAAAAAAATTGTACGAAAACCAAATTCCGGCTTTTATTACTACTTACCTTCACAAACGAAAAGTGAAAATTGATTTGAAATCCGCTCAAATGTTGACCGATTATCTCGGAAACGATTTAGGTAAATTGACCAACGAGTTGGAAAAGTTAATTCTTTTACTTTCCAAGGAAAACCCGGTAATCACTTCGGAATTAATCGAGCAAAACATCGGCATCAGTAAAGATTATAACAATTTTGAATTACAGAAAGCTTTGGCTACTAAAAATATACTTAAAGCCAACCGAATCGCGCTTCATTATGAACAAGACCCTAAAAATAATCCGCTTATACTCACGTTAGCTTATCTTTTTACTTTTTTTTCCAACTTGATGATTTGCCATTACGAGAAAAACAAATCCAAATCCAATCTCATGGCTGTTCTCGGATTCCGATCCGAAATTCAAATTGACGATTACCTGTCGGCGCTTCAAAACTACAAGTCGGGGAAAACGATGCAAATCATCTCGTTCATTCGTGAATGCGACGCTCGAGCCAAAGGAGTAAACAACGTTTCCGTTCCCGACGGAAGTCTGTTCAAGGAATTAATTTATAAAATTATACATTAAAAAGGGAAAACCTGTCAAGTCCTCTTTTTTTTGTATCGTAATTTGTCATAAATACGTTTTGTTTATCAAATTTTGTATAATAAAATGGCCTCAAAGCAAATCAGTGAGCCGCTTTTTATTCGTATAAGCATTTTTTTGTCTATTTGTCAAGATATAGATTTTAAATCTTCGCAATTCTATTTATAAACTTACAATCCGGTAGGGATTGGACGGATTATTGTTAAAACAGGGCGTTTAATGATTTTGTTTTGCATTATAAGATAAAAGAAAAAGTGTATTTGTTGATTTATGTTAATTCTCGAATGATTTTTTTCATTTCCGAAACTTTTTTTGACCACCATTTGTTGAATTAATAGAAATAGTCATTAGTTATACATTCATAAAAAAATCTTTTAATTATGAAACGTTCATTCACACTATTAGTTAGCTTACTTTTTACGGTAAGCGTTTTTTCCCAGACCTCTTGGTCTTTGACGGGGAATGCGGGTGTCGCGACCTCTAATTTTTTGGGTACGACGAACAATGTGCCTTTGATTTTTAAGGCAAACAATCAATGGGCCGGATTTTCCGGATATCCGGATCAGTACAATGTATCTTTCGGATACCTTACGCTAAATCCGCTAAATGCGGGAACATGTAACACGGCATTCGGAGCGCAGGCGCTTCGGGCCAACACATCAGGGAACGGGAATATAGCCATCGGGACATGGACTCTTGATTATAATACCACGGGGACATTTAATGTGGCCATCGGCGAGAGCGCTTCGGCTAAACAAAACGGAACGGTCAACTATAATGTAGCGATCGGACGAGCGGCTTTGATTAATAATGCACAAAGCGGGAATACGGCAGTCGGTTTTGAATCTGCAATAAGCAATACGGAAGGAGCATCGTTGACTGCCGTCGGATTCAAAACGCTTTGGAACAATACAAAGGGTACCAATAATTCGGCATTCGGATTCAATTCTCTTATCAACAATACGACGGGGCTAAATAATACCGCAGTGGGAGCTTGGTCAATGGTTGGCAATACGACCGGAGAACATAACACGACGGTAGGCGTTAAATCGCTTTATGCCAACACGACCGGGGAATACAATACGGCAATCGGAGTACAAGCGCTTGAACTTAATACTACCGGCTTTTGGAATACGGCTTTGGGCGCGGGCGCATTGAATCAAAACACTACGGGTTACTTGAATACGGCCGGTGGAAATTCGTCTCTGTGGTTTAATACGACGGGAATATTTAATACCGCTTTTGGAGAACAATCTTTGGGCGGAAGTATAGACGGAAGTCGAAATACGGCAATGGGTTGTCGGGCATTATGGTCAATTTTAGTTGCCGATGGCGCCCCCGATCTGGGTTACGGTCACGGAAATAACAACACAGCCGTAGGTTACGAATCGCTTCGAGATATAACGAGCGGAAGCGCAAATGTTGCTGTCGGAATGCATGCCCTGCGTGTGAACAGTACCGGAAACGAGAATACAGCTTTGGGAAATTATGCCTTAACAAGCAATACGGAAGGAAAAAACAACGTCGCAATCGGTAACGGAGCGCTATGGAACAATACGGTAGGCGTCGGTAATACCGCTATCGGTAGCGGTGCAAATGTCAGTCAAGATAACTTCACCAATGCAACGGCTATAGGGTACGGAGCAGTCGCAACGGAAAGCAATCAAGTGATTATCGGGAACGCCAATGTAACCAGTATTCGAGGATATGTGCCTATGGCCACTTTTTCGGATAGACGAATGAAAAAAGATATTCAGGCAAATGTTCCGGGACTCAAGTTTATCAACTTGTTAGAACCGGTTACTTTTCATCTGGATTTAGATGCGTTGAAGGCATTGTTAAGATCCGGGACATCTCAAGGTGACGAAAATGATTTGTCGCAAAAGTCGGCTTCCGTTGATCCGGAGATGAGATCATCAAGTTCTCAATTACGTACCGGATTTATAGCGCAAGACGTGGAAAAAGCTGCGAAAAGTATCGGATACGATTTCAGCGGCGTGGATGTGAACGAAAACGGTGAAGGTTTATACGGATTGAGGTATTCGGAATTTATCGTACCTTTGGTAAAAGCCGTACAGGAACTGAGCGATCAAAACGTTGCGTTACAGGATCAAGTAGAAACATTGACCGAATTGGTGAAACGGTTGTTGGAAAAAGAACCGTATTTGTCCGCCATGCAAAGTATGCCTATTCCCAATGCGTCCTTAGAACAAAATTTTCCTAACCCGTTTAATCAAACCACTACCATCAATTATACTTTACCGCAAGTTTTCGACTTTGCAATAATCAAAGTGGCTAACGCTTCGGGAAATGTAATTAAACAAATACCGCTTTCCACTCCCGGTTCGGGCAGTGTAACCATTGAAGCCGGTTTCTTGCCGGCCGGCGTATATTTATATTCCTTGTATGTAAATAATACGTTGGTGGACACCAAAAAGATGGTAATATCAAAATAAATATCTTGAAACTAAATCCATGAAAGCTATGTTAACAATTATTGAGCGCTAAACAGTCGCCCGAATCTATCCGGACGACTGTTTTTTTTTAATTTATTAACAAACCAAAATCAATAATTTTCTGCTTCTTATATACTATTGAAAAAGATAAAATAAAGACCTTCTATTACATTTTCCGATACAACTATTCTCTGTATTTTCAATAATTGATACGGTATTATTGAAACAATTCAATTCTTCCCGCTGTTTTTATTTTGTGTTTTCAATTAATAAATAAAAATAATGAATGTATGAGAAAGATTATGATTTTTCTTGCAACCTTATTGGCTTACAATTGCATGTATGCGCAGGTAACCATCGGAACAAACGAAAATCCGCAAAAAGGTGCACTGTTAGACCTGAAAGAAAACAATAAAGTCGGTCGCAAAGAACCCAATTCAATGAAAGGGCTTTTATTTCCAAAAGTGAGTCTTGAATCCTCCGAGAGTTTAAGTCCTTTGTTTACGACAACCGAAGAGCCTCAAATAACGAGTTCGATGGGAATGATTGTGTATAATGTGAATGAAAATTCTACCGGAATTAAACCCGGGTTATGTGTTTGGAATGGCGACGAATGGACTTCGATAGAGGGAGGCGGTTCTTCCGGTACGGCTCATTTCAATCTGAATTGCAGTTCTTCTATAATGGTAAAGGGAGTTTTGTCGAAAGGAAAGTCGCTTAATCCCACACAAAATGTGATAACACTGCCTGTTGATGTTAAAAAAGAAGGAAAATACTCCATTCAAGCTTATACGGAAAACGGTTATTATTTTCTTGCAAGCGGAGAATTTCTGCGGAAAGGAAAATACGAAGTTCTCTTAATGGGTATGGGTAGTCCTGTCGAAGCTACGACTGTAACCCGATTGGATACATTGGATTTTTATTCCAACGGAACGCTGTTGAATTTAAAAGAGGACTGCTCCGATTTTGAAAGACCGGCGCTGGTTGTTAATGATATTGCTCCCGATTTCTTAATTCTTAAGCCCATTGATGTTTCTGCGGCAGATTTGCAAGTTAACCAAGCCGGAACCGGATATATAACCGTACGAATCCAATCCCCTCCGGAAGCTGCCGGCGCTTACTATCATATTGAAACAGACGTCCAAGACGGAATCCAATTTGAAGCGAGCGGTATATTGACAACCGGGTCGCAATCTGTAACGCTGGATTGTAACGGAAAAATACCCACTAAAATGGGAATTTTAACCTTCCGTATTACAAGTAACAGTACAGATCTGAGGAACGATAACATTACGGCGGAAGTTTCTGTGAGAGGAAGAGCAATCAAAGTTAAAGTACTTTGCGATGGCAACAATGACTGGAATCTGTTGAATACGGATGGAAACAGGGGTGGAGTAAGACGTTTGCTGGATAATAAGGCGCTTTTCGGGCCAAACAGCAAATATTGCCCTGTGGAGAAAATTACTTCTACTCAATTAAGCGGCGGAGTGTTTAATCCGAATACGGATACGACTGATATTGTGATTATTTCTTATAATTATATTCTGGATGAAGCTACGACAGAATATCTTACTGAATTTATAAATAAGGGTGGCGCCGTTATTCATTGCTATGAAAACAACGATGAGGGTAGCCAAATAAATCTGGTAAGAAGGATTTTGGGATCCGGTATTATCCGTACGAATGTAAACAATAACTTGGTGAGACTTACCGGAATTGCCGGAGATTCAATTGTACACAACGGCGGATATTTAAGTGATTTAAGTAACAAAGACTTCGGATGCGACGGGGGAGGAAATTCCTATTTTACCGGTGTAAATCCTGCAACTACAGACATACTGGCTACCACCATTACAAGAAGCCATCCGGCCATACTTAAATCGAAAACGCAGACGTATTTACTGTTAGGCGACGGCGCTCCGTTCATGGGCGGTTTAAAAGCTTTCGTTGATGGCGATGATGATTTTCGCCCGTTAATGGTAACAGCGGACGGGTTCCCCGCTTTAAAAAATTTCGGATATCACAAATATGTTTATAATGCGCATTTTTTTGTGAATACCATGATTTGGGCGATCAACAGGCGATTGGCGATTGCCCCTTGATAACCTGACGTTATAGAGAATCATAAGCAGTAATAAAAAACGCAAAGCGAAGCAGCAATATGCTTTGCTTTGCGTTTTTTTTACGGCTTAAAACCGTTTTATGTTTTATAACATATACCGTATCTTGGCAAATTCCTTAATTTTTTATAATTTGCGCCGTTTTTTTAAAGTCAAATTTATTGTATTATTTATAAACAACATTTTTCATGAAAGTATATCAAATTGATGAAATTCGGAACATTGCTATCATCGGCGGTTCCGGCTCGGGGAAAACCACTCTCGCGGAAGCTTTGCTTTTCGAGAGTGGTATAATAAAACGTAGAGGCTCTGTTGACAACGGAAATACGGTTTCGGATTATTTTCCGGTAGAAAAAGAGTACGGATATTCGGTCTTTTCAACCATTTTCAGCGTAGAATGGATGAACAAAAAATTAAACTTCATAGACACTCCCGGATCGGATGATTTTTCCGGCGGAGCAGTTTCCGCCATGAATGTAACCGATACGGCATTGATGGTTCTCAACGCCCAATACGGTGTGGAAGTCGGTACAATCAATTTATTTCGTTATACCGAAGATTTGAAGAAGCCGGTTGTATTCCTTATCGATCAATTGGATAAAGAATACGCCGATTTCGATAAAACCTTACTTCAACTCAAAGAGACTTACGGAAACAAAGTCGTTCAGATTCAGTATCCTTTGCAAACCGGGCAGCATTTTCATCAAATGGTTGATGTGCTTAAAATGAAGCTTTATCAATGGAAACACGAAGGCGGAACGCCTGAAATTTTGGATATTCCTTCGGCAGAATTAAGTAAAGCGGAAGAATTACACAATGCGCTTGTTGAAGCGGCTGCCGAAAACGATGAAACATTGATGGAAAAATTCTTTGAACAAGGGAGTTTGAGCGAAGAAGAAATGTGCGAAGGGATTCGTAAAGGTTTGTTAACTCGCGGCATGTTTCCGGTCATTTGCGCTTCCGCAGGTAAAGACATGGGAGTTCGTCGTTTGATGGAATTTTTATGCAACAACACGCCCTCCATTTCTGAAATGCCGCTCTATAAAAATACCGAAGGCAAAGAAATTCAACCCGATTCAACTGCTCCTACCAGTCTTTTTGTTTTCAAAACCACCGTCGAACAGCATATCGGTCGTATATCGTACTTCAAGGTTATGTCCGGAACGGTAAAACTCGGCGATGATTTGCTGAACGAAGATCGCGGTTCGAAAGAACGTATTTCACAATTGTTTGTTGTAGCCGGACAGAACCGTACGGAAATTCCCGAATTGCATGCCGGAGATATCGGTGCAACCGTTAAACTGAAAGACGTTAGCACCGGTCATACCTTGAACGGCAAAGGCACAGACAATAAATTTGATTTCATTAAATATCCTAATTCCAAATATCGTCGCGCAATTAAAGCCGCTAATGAAGCGGATTCGGAAAAAATGATGGAAATCCTCAACCGGATGCGTGCCGAAGATCCGACTTGGGTCATTGAACAATCGAAAGAATTGAAACAAGTGATTGTTTCCGGTCAAGGTGAATTTCATTTGAAGACGCTGAAATGGCGAATCGAAAACAATGATAAGCTGGCAATTGAATTTTTTGAACCGAAAATTCCTTATCGCGAAACCATTACCAAGTCGGCGCGCGCCGATTATCGTCACAAAAAGCAATCGGGAGGCGCCGGACAGTTTGGCGAAGTACACTTGATTATTGAACCGTATCAAGAAGGTATGCCCATGCCGGAAGTATATAGATTCGGCGGGCAGGAATTTAAAATCCAAGCGCGCGATGTACAGGAATATCCGTTGGAGTGGGGGGGCAAATTGGTATTTGTCAACTCCATTGTGGGCGGTTCGATTGATGCACGCTTTTTACCTGCTATTTTGAAAGGAATCATGGCACGAATGGAACAGGGGCCTTTGACCGGTTCTTATGCACGTGACGTTCGTGTAATTGTTTACGACGGTAAAATGCACCCGGTAGATTCCAATGAAGTTTCATTCATGCTTGCCGGAAGAAATGCTTTTTCCGAAGCCTTCAGAAATGCCGGGCCGAAGATTTTGGAACCGATTTACGATGTAGAAGTTTCTCTTCCTTCGGAATACATGGGTGACGTAATGGGTGATTTACAAGGTCGTCGCGCCATGATCATGGGTATGCACTCCGAAAAAGGATACGAAAAACTGATGGCTAAAGTACCTTTGAAAGAAATGAGTAATTACTCGACTTCATTAAGTTCCATCACTGGCGGTCGTGCTTCCTTCACCATGAAATTCGCTTCCTACGAATTGGTTCCGACCGACGTTCAAGATCGGTTGTTGAAAGAATACGAAGCACAACAAGAAGCGGAATAAAGAAGAATGGCAACCGATTTATTTATAGATTGTTAATAAATTCGCAAAGATTCACGTATAAATCATTTATATGATTTATACGTGTTTTTTCGATATTATTTTGCACATTCAAAAATAAGTATTACTTTTGCATCACTTTTTTAGGGCGTTTAGCTCAGCTGGTTCAGAGCATCTGCCTTACAAGCAAGAAAATAGAAAATTCAATACTTCAAATATCAGGCAGTTACAAAATAAAGTAG
>WRFZ01000140.1 GCA_009778655.1 Candidatus Azobacteroides sp. | reverse complement strand
TGGGTATAAAAAGTCCGATGCTGATATTTGTAGGAATGTATTTGCCGTTCAGTACCGTATTTGCTATTTTCGTCGGCGGTTTGATTAAAGGAATTCTTGATTTATATACAGCTCGCCGAAAATACAACGAACGACAGTTGGCCGCGGCGGAAAACACCGGCGTGTTGCTGGCTTCGGGAATGATTGCGGGAGAAGCCTTAATGGGTTTGGTAGTGGCGATTTTCGCCATGTTTAACAAATTCTTCTCGAACATGCTTCATATACAAAGACCTTTATATATTATAGGATTAATTATTGTCGTTATCATTGCTTATTTCTTTGTTACGATTCCGCTGAAAAAAGCGGATGCAACGAAATAATCGGAACTCGCAAGTGAAACGGAATTTGTTTGATTTAGTCCCGGTTATCGGTGAACATATTGCTACTGAAAAAGAGGGAGAGTTGTCGGTGATTACTTTCCCTCGTTTCAGAAATAAGTTCATGCAAAAATATTTTATTCCGAAAAACAAATCGGCAATGATTCGCATTCGGTTGGACGAACATGGTACGGCTGTCTGGGACTTAATTGACGGGAAACGAACCGTTCAAGCGATTGCAGAAGCCTTAGCCGAGCATTTCCGGCACGAAGAAAATTACGAATACCGCATTGCCGCTTTCTTTTCACAACTCTATAAGCAAGGGTTCGTGAAATGAATTATGAATTATGAATTATGAATTATGAATTATGAATTATAAATATTATGGCAGAAGAAGAATTAATCTACGGACACGCTAAACAAGCGTTGCAGTCGCTGACGGATAGAAAGAAAAGAGGAAAGGAACGAATCGGCGACTTTTTCTGGGAAGTGTTTATTATCATTGTCGCTGTGAATATTACGCTTTGGTTTCATGATTGGAGCGAGAAAAGGCATGACCGCGAATTGGAAAAGAACTTTTTAATCGGCACAAGGAATGATTTGGATATAGTTAAGAATTCTTTGGAACGCGCTTTTCCGGATATCCAAACTATACTTAATTATTACGACAGTGTTTGGATACAAATCAACGAGCACCGAATTGATGCCGAGTTTATTGATACCAATAGCGACCATCTAATTTATGCCAGCTACTTTTTAGCTGACAACAGTCGCTTTGAAAGCTTCAAATCTTCCGGTTATTTACGACTGATTGAAAATTCCGGACTATTGAACGAAATCACCCGTCTTTACAATCTCTATTTTCCTTTTCAAGAATATGAAGATAGGACGATTTATGAAGCGCGTCTACAGGGCTTTAATACTTATATAGGTTCAAAAGTTCCTATAGATTCATCGGGAAAAATGTATGTTTCGAAACTGTTGAACAATTCTGAAGTTAAATATCAAATATATTATCAAAAGCAGGCTCTTCAAGAGATGAAGGGACAAAAACAAAAACTGCAACAAGGAGTTGATAGTGTGATGAATTTAATTGATGAAGAACTCAAGAACCGATTTAATTACAAAGGAAAAGAGAAAGAATCTTAACCGAAAATATCGTTCAAATCAATCAGATAGTTGTGGAATGAAGTCCGAAAGGACTTTTACCCGGATAACCCCGTGCAAGCGAAGCGCAGCTCGGGGTAAGAAAATATCACTCCTTACTCCCGGAACTCCGTAGGAGTTCAACTATCTATCCAAAACCGGTTTTCATCCGAATCAATGCCTTGTTCCCTAAAAAGACGCTTGATTTCTTCTTGGAAACTTTCTTGTTTGTGATGTTCCTGTTGGTTTTTTATGTAGTTAATAATTGTATCTCGCTCCTTGTACGAATAGGTGAGAGCACAATATTTTATGCCCCAACCTCTGAATCCGGGAAAAAGTCCGGATTCCTTTATCCATTTTGAGGATGATACTTTTATTTCTCTTATATAATCTGCCAATGCAACCGAAGGGTGCAGATCGGAAAGAATATGAATGTGATCTTCCATACCGTTGATACGAAATAAAACACATTTTTTGTTTTTGATTATACCCCAAATATATTTATACAAATCGGTTGAATGTTCTTTATTAATAGTTCTTTCACTATCTTTGGTTCTAAAAACAAGGTGATACAATATTTGACGATAAGCTGACATAATCTTTTTTTTTCGCAAAGTTACTGTTTTTTTGTTGAACTCCTACGGAGTTCGGGAAATAGAAAGTGACACCTTTTTACCCCGAGCTGCGCTTCGCTTGCACGGGGTTATCCACGTAAAAGCCCTTTCGGACTTAGCGAATAAACCTTGCAACTCAAACTTTTTCTTAACCCTCCAAGTCTGTTTTCGACTTCTTAACTCTGTAAATCTTCTATCTTACTTAAAACTTATCACTTAAAACTTAAAACTTTGTTTTAGGTATTTTGAAACCGGGAAAAAACCGTAACTTTGTCATAAGTATTTAACAAACGAGATTTTAATTTTATAAATTACCGATATTATGGCAGAAGAAGAATTAATCTACGGACACGCCAAACAGGCGTTGCAGTCTTTGACGGATAGAAAGAAAAGAGGAAAGGAACGAATCAGCGACTTTTTCTGGGAAGTGTTTATTATCATTGTTGCCGTGAATATTACTTTGTGGTTTCATGATTGGAGCGAGAAAAGACATGACCGCAGGCAGGTAAAAGAATTTTTAATTGACACCAGAGAAAGCTTGGTGCAGGATACTGTGAATATCAGAAATTATATCACCTTTATGACCAATGAACCGTTGGCCTATTACGATACAACGCTTTTCCAAATAAGCGGAAATAAAATTGACGCCCAATATATTGATACGCTCTATTCTCAACTTTTAAATAATTCTTCAATAAATTTTAATTATAGTATTTACCAAAGTTTCAGCGCTGTCGGCAATTTGCGATTGATTGAGAACCGGAAATTGTTAAGTGATATTATTTCTTTATATTCTTTTCGTTTTCCCCTCGTCCAGAACAATATTATAAATCTTAATCAGAAGAGGAGCGATGGCTTTGATAAATACATCGGTTATAAAATCGGTTATAGTAATAGCGGAGGGATTGAATTATCAACAATCATACATCAGCCCGATGTAAAATACTTGATTCAATGGGGAGCTATTTGTATAAAAGGACAGAATGGACAATGTGAAGATTTGATTAATAAAGTCGCTGCTGTTATACACGAAATTGACGAAGAGATTAAAAAATAATTATGAATTATAAATTATGAATTATGGATTATAAATTGAGTGTCATTGCGGGCTTGACCCGCAATCCCTCGCTAATCAGCGACGCTTTAAAAAGGGGATCCCGCGTCAAGCGCGGGATGACATCATAATTCATAATTCATAATTCTCCTCACGCCATCGCTTCTATATTCCAAACAAATGCGTGGATACCTTGCCTTTCGGTTTCCATATCCAATGTATGAATTTTCTCCAACAAATCGTCCGCTTTCTCATCCGGGATGATGGTCAGAATCGAAGAGTTGAGGGTGGGCCACGCATGGCTTCCGTAATGCGGTTCGCCGGTTGCGGCGCCGCGTCCCTGCACACTTTCCCACAGCGTAAAACCGCGAATGTTCATTTTATCTAACAGAACAATCAAACGTTCTCTGTAGGCTTGATTGAAAGGTATAAATACTGCTTTCATACTTTCGTTGCTAAATGTTTTTTATGTTTTCTTCTTTGTCTTACTATTCCGTTGGCTCCGAATATGGAATAAAGCGCGGGTACGTACAGCAAGGTCAAAATGGTGGAGAAAGTCAGACCGCCGACAATGGCAATACCCATCGGTTGCCACATCGCCGAACCGACTCCCGTGGATATGGCCAAAGGAATCATTCCTAAAACGGTGGTGGCCGTAGTCATCAGAATCGGACGCAGACGGGAACGTCCGGCAGAAACAATCGCTTTATCAACCGACATGCCTCGTTCTCGATTTAAATTGGCATAGTCAATAAACACAATCCCGTTTTTCACCACAATCCCGATCAGCATGACAATCCCGATCATTGCCATCAAACTTAAAGTGGTTTTGGTGATCAACAGCGCCAGCATTACCCCCGCCACTCCGAATGTCAACGATAGCACGATGATAAACGGGTAAGTCAACGACTCGAATTGCGACGCCATAACGATATAAACCAGCAGGACGCAAAGAATCATGATTAAGAATAAACCTTGGTTGGCTTCTTGTTGATCTGTGACCGATCCGCCGATACTGATGCCGATTTCGGGAGGTATTTTTCCTTCCTTGCGCATTTCGTCAATGACTTTATTCGCATCGGCTACCACTTCGCTTAATGCCGCTTTATAAAGCGTTCCCTGTATCTTCACAACCCGTTGGCGGTTTTGTCGGTCAATTTGAGGAAGCGAACTTCTTTCCACTACTTTTCCCAATTCGCGAACTTTGATTGCATTTCCGGCGCTGTTATATACGGTAATATTTTCAATATCTTCAACGGATTGACGGTATTTTTCGTCGTAGCGAACCACAATATCGTATTCATCTCCTTCTTCCCGATATTTGGAATTGATGGCGCCGCTGATGCGGTTACGTACAAAGTTGGCGACGGTTGCCGAATTTAATCCGTTTTCGGCTAATTTTTCCCGGTCGAAATCAATTTGATATTCGGTACGGTAATCTTGACGACTGATCTGGAGATCCTTGTATCCTTTTATACTTGACAATCGAACTTTCATCTCGGCGGCAATCCGGTCGGTAAGGGCTAAATCATATCCGTAGATTTCCACATCCACCGTACTGGAACCTGTTCCTATCATTCCTCCTCTGCTTCCTCCCGGACTTATCGAAAATTTGTAAAGTTCCGGCATTCGTTCCAATTCTTGTCGCAAATCTTCGGAAATATCGAAAATGGATAGTTTTCGTTGATCCGGATCAACGCAACGTAAATTAAAGGAAATTAAATTTGTAGCATTGTCCTGCATGGTCGCCCACGTATTGTTTTCATCCGCCTGTCCTACCGAGAAAGAACAAATACGTATTTCTTTCTCATATTTGGCGTGTATGATGCTGTCTATTTTCATTCCGGCATCCCGGGCTACTTCCATGCGGGTTCCGGTAGGAAGATAAGCGTCAAGAGTGATCATACTGTTATCGGATTCGGGCATAAAGTCCATTTTCACTATATTGCAAGCCGGTATCATGATAATGAAGAAGAGAGAGAAACAAATCAACAGGGTTCTCCACCGATGCGTTACGCAATAATCAACCAATCGGCCGTATTGAATATCTAATTTGTCTAATCCGTTGCGAATCGGCGCATACAAACGATCGAACGCTCTGCCTTGCGTGTTGGTCAAGCGCAACATCTGAGAACACAACACCGGAGTGAGCGATAGAGCGACAAGAACCGACATCGCGATCATAATGGTTACCATCCATCCCAATTCTTTGAAAAATACGCCGATAAACCCGGTCGTCATGGTTAGCGGAAGGAATACGGCAATAATTGTCAAAGTGGAAGCGATAACCGCTACTCCTACTTCGTTGGTTGCATGGATGGCCGCCTGTTTCGGCGTACTTCCGTTTTCGATATGTTTCGTTATGTTTTCAAGCACCACGATGGCGTCGTCCACCACCATACCGATCGCAATGGATATGGACGAAAGCGAAATGATGTTTAAGGTACTTCCGGTTACCATTAAGTAAATGAAAGAAGAGATCAATGAAATCGGAATCGCCAGAATGATGATTACGGTTGCCCGCCAACGTCCGAGGAAAAACAATACGACGATTACCACAAAGATAATAGCGTACAGAATGGTTTCCCGCAAAGAACTGATGGAGTTTTGGATAAAATCGGAAGTATCAATAGTCAAAGATATTTTCACATCCGGCGGAAGGTTTTTTTGTAACTCCGGAATCGCTTTATTTACTTTTTGGGCAATGGAAACGGTATTTGCTCCCGATTGTTTTTGAACAATGACCATTGCTCCTTTAACCCCGTCGGTATAGGATTCTTGCACTCGACTTTGAATCGTGTCTGAAACGGTTGCCACATCCCGTAAATAAATGTTTCGTCCGTTTCGACTGCCTAATACGACGTTCAATAATTGATCGCTTTCCTTAAATTCCCCTTCCACGCGGAGGGTATAAGTGGATGTGCCTATGTCGAAATCACCGGCCGGCACATTCATATTTTCCATTTGGATTACTTGGGATATTTGTTCGACCGTCATGTTATACGATTCTAATTTGTCCGGCGAAACATTGACTTGAATTTGTCGTTGAGGCGCGCCGATAATGGAAACTGCGCCTACGCCTTCGATCCGGTTTAACGGATTGGCCAACTTATCGTCCAATATTTTGTAAAGCGCATTAATGCTTTCTTTGGCGGTAACCGAATAAATGACCACCGGCATCATATCTGTACTGAATTTGAATATGATCGGATTGCTCGCTTCGTCAGGCAAGCTGGATTTGGTCATTTCGATTTTATCCCGAACATCATTCGTAGCCAGATTGAGGTCGGCTCCGTAATTAAATTCCAAAGTCACCAACGACATATTGTCTTTGGACTGGGAAGTAATTTTCTTTAGGTTCTCGACCGTATTTAACACATCTTCCATCGGACGGGTGATGTTGGTTTCTACATCTGAAGCGCTTGCGCCCGTATAAGACGTAATCACCGTCAATGTATTCGTTTCTATCTTAGGAAACAAATCTACCGTTAGGCGCGTCGCGGAATATATGCCGAGAATCGCTACTCCTATAAAGATTAATATGGTGGTGACCGGTTTTTTTACCGCTGATTCGTACAGGCTCATATTTTTTATTTTTTAAAATTATAAACATTTATCGGGAAATTGCGAATCAAACCCGCAACGACATAATAATTCATAATTCATAATTCATAATTTATAATTCAAATTTATAATTCTTAATTCTTAATTATTTCCACTGCCGTTCCGTCAATCAATCGCGTTTGTCCGGCTGTAACAACCGTATCACCGTTATTTATACCGGAGAATATTTCGTAATTATCGCCCAAATGTTGTCCCAATTCGACTTTTCGATACTTGGCTGTTCCGCTTTCGATCACAAAAACATATTTGTCGTTCGAGCCCGTTTGTTTTTGAACGGCAGCATCCGGAATGACGATACTTTGCCCGGATCCGAAATTCAGCGTGACCCTTCCGAACATTCCCGGTCGTACCTTCATGTCGGTGTTATTGATGGTTATTTGTACTCCGAAAGTATGAGTAGCAGCGTCAATGGTCGGGTAAATCAGGCTCACTTTTCCGGTAAAGGTTTCATTTTCATAAACGTCCAATTGGATGTTCACCGGCATTCCTAATTTCACTTTGGAAAAATAGGATTCCGATACATTCACGATGGCTTTCAAGGGATTCAACTGTTCTACAGTCAAAATGGGCGTTTGAGCATATATATCTCCGTTGTCGTAATTTCGAGCGGTTACGACGCCGTTGATCGGACTTAACAGTTGGGTGTTGTCTTGAAGATTTTTTATTGCGGTACGCAGAACATCTATTTGCGTTTTTATCTGATCCACCTGTTGTTGCGCTATCCCTCCCACTTTCAGAAGTTCGCTGTAACGCGTATAATCTTTTTCCAAATTATCCAATTGCGTATTTTGTTGTTTGAGGTTAGACGATTCCATTTGCACTAACAATTGATTTTTGCTTACCCTGTCGCCGATTTCCGCATATATTTTTTCAATACGTCCGGGCATGGCGGGCGTAATTTGATTGATGACATCAGCCTTGACATTGGCCGTATAGGTAGCGGTTTGATCTACCGTTTCTAAATGAGCGACCGTCGTATATACTTTAACTGCCGTATCTTCTTTCACCTCCTCTTTTTTCTTGCCGCAAGAAATCAGAATTACAATGCTTAGAAAGGGTAGTAATAACAGAATTCGGTTTTTTGTTTTCATATTTTTTATCTGTATATATATTTTCGAATTATCAAACATTCAAATTGCTTTATTGTTTTATTTCTATTCCCAATGTTTTATCCAAATCGGCTTTAGATGCCAAGAAATTGTAAATGGCTTGCGTAAGCGCCAAACGGGCTTGCATTAAACCCACTTGAGCGATATTCACATCGAGTAAAGTACCCATTCCTGTATCGTACAGTTTTCGGGAAATTTCGTAGCCTTTTTGAGCTTGCGCATAGACGTCTTTCGTTGAAAGCACTTGTTCGACATAATTAGTCATGTTATTCAAATTGTTGTTTATCGCCAATTCTAAGTTTCGCACAATGTCTTCGCGTTGCCATTTCATTTGCAGCAAAGACGCTTTGGTTTGGCGAATATCGTTTGCTTTCTTAAATCCGTCGAAAATGGGAATCGAAATGCTCAAGCCGACGGTGGAATAAGGCGTCCACTGATAGTCTCCGAATTTAAAATCGTTGTTCATAGACATATAGATGTAATTTCCCGAAATAGAGATTGTCGGCAGATATTGCGCTTTATAGATTTCCAAAGTTTTTTTCACTTGCTTGTTTTGAATATCGAACTGTTTTAAATCCGAATTATTAACCAAAGTCGTATCAATATTGAGCAATTCCACGTAAAGGCTTTGTTCATAGTCAAACAAAGTCCCGGCCACCGAAATTTTCCGATCCATATCAATCCCCATCAACGCTTTCAGCGATAAAGTAGCCAAATTGTACGCATTTTCCGCTTGTATCAAATTGGGTTTGATGTTTTTGGCGTTTACGTCAGCGCGAATCAAATCAAATTCGGAAACGATGCCTTGTTGAAATTTACTGCGGATATTTTCGAAATTTAAGACGGCATTGTCGTAATTCTCTTGATATACGTGAACGGCTTCTTTCGCCAACAAAACGCCGTAATACGCTTTGCGAACCGAATTAACCATATTTATTTTGGAAGAGCGGGCGTTTTCTACAGCCAATTCTACGTCTAAGCTCGAAAGTTCCAGTGATTTCCAGAGTGTGGGAACCACTACGGGCCAAGTCAGATTGAATCCTCCCGTCCAGTTGTTATCCCGTCCGACGGTGATTCCTTCTTCGCTTGAGACAGGCGGCGGCGTATTCGCTATAATGTTGTTATTTAATGTTCCTTCCACATAGTTGGGAACACTTGCCTTGAACGTTTCTTCTATCCCTGCAAATACCGGCTGCAACATATCGTTTATATTGAACGCCTTGTCCATATCGTCCATATACATCACCTGCTTTTTTATCGTTCGGGTGTATTGTCCGACTGCATCTATTTGAGGATAAAGCGATGATTGAGCCGATTTTTTTGCGTACTTCTTTTTTTGAATTTCCACATCGGCAACCTTTACCGTCGGATTTTCGCTTAAAGCGATTTGAATTGCTTTGTCCAACGTCAGTTCAAGAGGGGCTTGCGTATCTTGAGCTTTTATCATCCAAGGAATTAAGATTGCAATTGCTGCAATGCTTAATTTTTTACCTAACCTTATATCCATAGTCTATTATTTTATATTCTTTTTATATTACAGACAAACCATGAAGAAAAATCTTTTAAATCTTATCGGTTCTTTCTTTCGGCCGATCGGTTTTATTTTGCATTTTTGCGACAATATCATCCACTTTTTTTACTCCCAAGGGGGTCGCTATCCCTCGCATGAAATTGAGTATAATCGCCGGAATAAAATCGTTCATCGAATATTTATCCCAAGGAAAATAATCATCGTTCATCAAAGCTCTGAATTGGCTTTTTACCAACCAAAGGATAATTTCGAAATTGATGTCTTTCCGTATCAATCCCTGTTCGACTCCTTTGTTGAGTAAAGGCAATAATCTGAAAACATCGTCTCTTTGGTTTTGTTCGACTTTTTTGTAAAGTCGGTAATGATATTTTTTCAAATCGTACATCACCGAACGATTTACCGTTTGCATTTCATCCAATGATAAGGCATAAAATCGCATCATAGAATCAATAACGTTTTCCGAATGCTCAAGTATTTCTTGAATTGTATTATCAGCTTTTGTAATATGCATGTTAATACAGTTTTCCAAGAGGTCTTCTTTGTCGCGAAAAACTTCATAAAGGGTTCGCTTGGAAATACCCAATTCATTAGCAATATCGGACATAGTCATACTTTTTACTCCTTTTTGAAAAAAAAGCGCAGAAGCATTTTCAATGATACGTTCTCTCAGATCCATTTTTCCTTTATGATTTGTCAAAAAACGGTGCAAAGTAAATAAAAACTTTTGAAACAAAAAAAGTTTTCTTGTTTTATTTTTATTAAAACCGTTTATTATTTTTAGGAAGAGAAACGCAAGTATAGTTCAAGGCTCTGTAAATATTGAAGTTAGGATTATAATTCCTGTGACGGAGAAATCGGTATTCTGAATAGTTGACAAAATGTCAAGCAGGGACAGCATTTTATTAACCGTAGGTGAAGCGATAGCGCAACCTACGGTATAACATGGCATCAACTCCATAAAGTCCCGCATGGGACGATACTTTAGCGCAAAGTGTCGTCCCTGCGGGACTTAGGATGATGATGCGTACTGCTTCCGTAGATTGCATCTACGGTTAATAAAGTATCGTCACTGCGTGACTTATCGGAGTTAACGCCGGTACATTTTAACGAATTACTTTCTTCGTCCAGCCGGAACTGCCTTTGACGATCAGAACCGTGCCTTTTAATTGATTTATCGGATAATGAACAATACCTGCCGGTTTTTGAATATGGTACAACAACACGCCGTTTGTCGAATAAATCCGTACTGTTTCGGCAATCGGACTTTGAATATACAATCTGTCGTTATTCATGTAAGCGGAAATATTTGCAGACAATTCCGGAATACCGGTTATAGTATTATTTACCGTAATTGTTACCGGCAGTTCTTCGTCGCCGATTGTTGTCCCATTGTCAAAATTGAATGATAAATCGCTGATTAATGCGTCGTAAGTTCCGGTCGTTACCGTTTCGTCCACCGCATAGCCTATTTCCACTATCCGACTGTAAACCGTTTCTTCGGAACCGCTGCGCAAAGTGAGAGGCGTTATGGTGAATAACCAATTGCCGCCGGCATTTTGCACAATAGTCAGACTTAACGATGACTGTAAAGTGTCTGCTAATTGGGTAACCGTTAAGTCCAAATGCACGCCTGTCGGCAAGGTCAATAAGAATGAACCCGAGAACAACGAGTTTGCGGGAATCGTTAAAGACAATACTATTTTACCTTTGCCATTGTCGCCGACAGGCTGTTCTTCTTCGACTTCGACATCCGGGCTACCGGTTACTTCAACGTTGCATTTTGCGGTGAAACCTCCGTCTTCGGTAGTAACCGTGACGGTCGCTGTTCCTTGACCTGTTGCGAAAATTAAACCGATAGCGGAAACCGTAACTACGGTTGTGTCGCTGCTGCTCCAACGTACTTTTTTATTATCTGCGTCTGTGGGAAGAACCGTAGCGGTTAATTGCTCGCTATTGCCGATTTTCAAAGAAACCGATGTTTTGTCAAGTTCAACGCCGGTGACGGCAATTGGTTCCGGCGTTTTCGGGTTTACCGTAACCCTGCACGTTGCGGTGAAACCTCCATCTTCGGTAGTAACCGTGATAGTTGCATTTCCTTCGGAAACCGCTGTGACCAAACCGTTAACAACCGTTGCAACATTACTGTCGGACGTTCTCCAAGTATAATTTTTGTTTGTTGCATTTTCGGGTAGAACGGTTGCCGTCAATTGTTCGGCGGAATCAATTTCCAATGACAATGATTGTTTATTCAAGGAAATGCCGGTGACGGCTATCGTTACGGGAGCTCCATCATCTATAATCGTACCAAAATCTTTCCATACATTAGCTGCTTGATAGAGGGCTTTAGTTCCGGCAGGAACGTGTAAAGTTGCTGCTGACGTATTTGTTCCGGAAAATGTATAGTTATCCACATATAAAGGAGTTGCCCATGCTACTGTAATATCTTTTAAGCCGGTACAATTCTGAAAAACTGCGTTACCAATGGATGTTACCGAATTGGGTATTGAAACAGATGTCAGTTTTGAGCAATATGCGAATGCACCCATTTCTATTGTTGTTACATTATTTGAAATTGTTATAGCAGATAAATTGCAAGCAAAGAACGCCTGTCCTCCGATGGTTGATACAGAATTCGGTATTGTAAAAGATCCACTTTTTCCACCGGGGTATGTATGCAATGTAGTTTTATTTTTGTTGTAGAGTATGCCGTTATCGGATGAATAGGTTGTATTTCCTGCATCAACCCGGATAGAAGTAAGACTATTAGGACCAAAAGAATTCGTTTCTATATTTGTTACGGAATAGGGTATTGTTATAGAATCAAGTCCGCAATTAGCGAAAACTACATGTCCAATGGATGTAAGCGTATTGGGAATCATTATAGAATTCATGCCGGAGCAGTGTAAAAAAGCATAATCTCCAATGGATGTTACTTTATCTTTAATCACTACCGACATAATATTGTAACGAACATCATACCAAGGAGCGCTACTAGGAGCGCTACTATAGGAAAAATTCGGCATTGCCTCTGAACTTGCCGTTGTAGAAATAGTCAATACACCGTTGCTATCCAATGTTGCTGTCATTGTAGGCGTTAAATTCCATGTTTGTCCTCCTCCACTTTGCGCAGCAGCCTGTGTAACATTAATAGTTTGTGCCGCTACTCCCGTTCCGCTGACGGTAATAGTTGCTGTCCGTTGAGTAGTGGCTGTATTAGCGGTAGCTGTTGCCGTTACTGTACCATTATTGCTTCCCGAAGTTGGAGAAACCGTAAGCCAATCAGCATTGCTGCCGGCTGTCCAATTCGTATTGGATGTAATCGAAAATGACTTTTGCTCGCCGGAGGCTGCAAAACTTAATGCTGTTGGCGATACAGACAAGGCCGGCGATCCGGCAGCTTGCGTCACAGTGATCGTTTTAAAAGCATCCGCAGTCATGTGGACAGTAATCGTAGCTGTTCGTTGGGTTGTCGTTGGATTGACAGCGGCTGTAACTGAGACTGTAGTCGCTGATCCCAACATACCTCCCGAACCAGTAGTCGGTGAAATTGTAAGCCATGAAGCGTCACAGTTGATTGTCCAAGTGGTGTTAGAATTAATCATAAATGTTTTCTGTTCACCCGAACCTGTAAAATTTAACGAAGAAGTTGACAAGTCTATAAATGCATCAAAACCACCGGTACAGTCACCTTCATCCTCCTTAATCATTCCAAAATCTTTCCAAACATTAGCGGCTTGATAGAGTTCCTTTGTTCCACATGGTACGTGCAAAGTTGCGGCTGATATATTTGCGGACATAAATAGATTTAACGGTACTGTTAAAGGAGTATTCCAATAAACGAAAATATCTTTCGAGGCGTTTCCTTGAAAGGCGTAATCTCCAATTGATTCTACAGAGTTGGGTATATCTATGGAAAGAGGTTTACAATAATAAAATGCATCAGCCCTAATTGCCCTAACCGTAGAAGGAATAGAAAATAGACTGTCTCTTTTTCCTAAAGGGTACGTATGTAGTTCTGTTTTACTCTTATTATATAACACTCCATCTTCTGACATATAAGATAGATTGTCTTCAGCTACATTAATTGAAGTGAGAACCCCTCCACCAGCAAAAGCTCCATCTCCAATATAAACCACTTTTTTGGAAATATCTATAAAAGCAAGTTTAACACAATTAAAAAAAGCAAATGCACCTATCTCTGTTATTGATTCCGGAATTTTAATAGATTTGAGTTGGTCGGCATTACGAAAAGCATTATCTGCAATTCCTGTTACAGTATAGTTTACTCCATTATTAGTGACAACAGAAGGCATAATTACATCTCCCCCAAAATTGGCAATACTGCCAATAAAACTTCCGTTGTAATGATAGCCAACTGCTGTACAGTTTCCGCCACCACTATCTCTAAAAAGTATGCCTGTTTTATTATCATAAAAATCAGCAAATACTGTTTTTGAACAAAAAATAACCAAAAAAAAGAAAATAGATCGTAGTCTCATAATTCATAAATTTTAAAATTAATAATATTTATTTTTATTTAAGTCTAACATAGGGACATAAAAAAAGCGGACTTACATATCCGCCTATGAGGTTGTGAGAAATACCATTCAAACAAATAAGTAAAGCCCGCATTGCTGCGAACGCTTTTTACACTTATTCTTGTTTGTATTCATTGAAACTTCTCACATTTCATAGGCAAGAATAAATAGCAAAACGCTATTCTATATGTCTTCTTTTGTGCCTATCAGCACATTGTTTTATATCATACGCAATAATTGTTAATCATTATGCGGGCAAATTTAATATATAATTTTGATTTACACAATTTTTTTGACAGAACTTTTAAATCCTGTTTCATCTTCGATTGCGATTATTTGTTTTTCAATGACTTCGCTTCATTCCGTAACGGTTCGGTTTCCGAATAATTTTTCTTCCAGGCTCATAGGAAATTGAAGTTAAAGACGAAATTTAATCATTAGAAAATTCATTTATGAAAATTAATCGCTAAATTTGTTCCCGAAATAACAATTAAAAATATAATTCATAATTCATAATTCATAATTCATAATTCATAATTCATAATTCATAATTAACCCATATTCTCATGAAAAAAATATTTCTTATCATTTTAGCGCTTTGCTGCTTACAAGCAGGTAAAGGGCAGAGCAAAGATACTGCGATGGACAAGTTTATCAACGATTTGATGAGTCGGATGACTCTTGATGAAGAATTAGGTCAACTCAATTTACCCGTTTCGGGCGATATAATTACCGGTCAGGAACAAAGCAGCGGCGTAGCCGGTAAAATCAAAAAAGGACTCGTGGGAGGTTTGTTTAATATTAAAGGCCTTGACGAGGTTCGGGAAATGCAACGTATTGCCGTAGAAGAAAGTCGTTTGAAAATTCCTTTGATTTTCGGCATGGATGTCATTCACGGTTATGAAACCGTTTTTCCTATTCCTTTGGGTTTGTCTTGTACGTGGGATATGCAAGCCATTGAACAATCGGCCCGGATTGCCGCCCGGGAAGCGAGCGCCGACGGGATTTGCTGGACGTTCAGTCCGATGGTGGACATTGCTCGCGATCCGCGTTGGGGACGTATTTCGGAAGGAAGCGGTGAAGACCCTTATTTGGGCGGCGAGATTGCAAAAGCCATGGTAAGGGGTTATCAAGGAGTCGGAAAGGATGCTTTTTCTTCCAATGACCAAATCATGGCTTGTGTGAAGCATTACGCCTTGTATGGAGCAGTCGAAGCCGGGCGTGACTACAATACAGTGGATATGAGTCGCATACGAATGTTCAACGAATATTTGTATCCGTATCAAGCCGCCGTGGAGGCTGGAGTAGGAAGCGTGATGGCTTCATTTAACGAAGTGGACGGTGTCCCGGTGACCGCCAACCGATGGTTGTTGACCGAAGTATTACGCGACCAATGGGGATTTTGCGGATTCGTCGTAACCGATTATACGGGAATCAATGAAATGGTTGAACACGGAATCGGCGATTTGCAAACCGTATCCGCTCGCGCTTTACGTGCAGGGATTGATATGGATATGGTAGGCGAAGGTTTATTGACCACCTTGAAAAAATCTTTGGACGAAGGAAAAGTTACGAAAGCGGAAATTGACCGGGCATGTCGTCGGATTCTGGAAGCCAAATACAAATTGGGCTTGTTTGATAATCCGTATAAATATTGTAATCCGGAACGTCCGGGAAAAGAAATCTATACTCCGGAAAACCGAACGATTGCCCGCAAAACAGCTTCCGAAAGTTTTGTCCTGTTGAAAAACAACGACAATCTTTTGCCGTTGAACAGAAAAGGTACGATTGCAGTGGTTGGCCCGTTGGCCGATACTCGCTCCAATATGGTAGGTACATGGAGTGTAGCTGCCCGGCCGGATGTTCCGAAAACCTTGATTGAAGGATTGAAAGAAGTCGCCGGAGATCAAGTGAAAATCAGTTATGCCAAAGGAAGTAATCTGACTGCCGACCCGGATTTGGAAAATCGCGCTTTGTTCGGCCGTTCATTGGGACGTGATAATCGAACGGAAGAAGAACTCCGAAATGAAGCTTTGCGTGTTGCTTCTCAAGCCGATGTGATTGTGGCTGCTTTGGGTGAATCGGCGGAATTCAGCGGTGAAGCAAGCAGTCGTTCCGATATCGGCATCCCGGATGTACAGCAGCGTTTACTCAAAGAATTGTTGAAAACAGGAAAACCGGTTGTGTTGGTTTTGTTTACCGGTCGTCCGTTGACGCTCACGTGGGAAGATGAAAACGTTCCGGCCATTTTGAATGTCTGGTTCGGAGGAAGCGAAGCGGCATTAGCAATCGGTGATGTATTGTTCGGCGATGTCAATCCGGGCGGAAAACTGACTGCCACTTTTCCCCGAAACGTCGGGCAAATTCCGATATATTATAATCACAAAAATACCGGACGTCCCGTAGAAAAGGACAATCGGTTTCAGAAATATCGCAGCAATTATTTGGATGTAGTGAATGAACCGCTCTATCCCTTCGGATACGGATTGAGTTATACTTCTTTTATGTACAGCGATATACGACTCAGCGCCACCGAACTTACGGAAAAAGGCGAATTAACCGCCGAGATAACCGTTACCAATACCGGCAAACGGGACGGAACGGAAGTCGTACAATTGTATATTCGGGATTTGGTTGGCAGCGTCACTCGTCCGGTCAAAGAATTGAAAGGTTTTGAAAAAATATTCCTCAAAGCCGGAGAGTCTAAAACCGTACAATTTAAAATTACGCCCGACTTATTAAAATTTTATGATTACGATCTTCAGTATGTTTGTGAACCCGGCGATTTTGAAGTGATGGTAGGCGGAGACAGTGAACAAGTGAAATCGGCGATGATTGCGTTGAAATAAGTAAGAGTGAGAGTTGCAATGGGTTTCGGATATTTTTCGTTTCGCTTATCTATGGACGTATGTTCCAATTCGGATACTTCCGACTTTGGATAAAGTATTGGCGCATACCAAATCGCCCAATCCGCTACCAATAATGATTATATTGTATTTTTCTGTCATTTACTCGCTTCTTACTTTGACTTAACAAAGAATGTCTGCAGATATAGCAGAAAATGGGATTGAAGGATATAAAACATTGGACGATTTATTGAAAGAGGATTAAAACGACATAGAGAATCTATGGAAAATATATTTATTCCCACGCCAACTTTTGAAAAATCATATAAATGATTAAAGAAGAAATATCATTCACTAAAAACAGACCTCGAAGAATTTAAAAAAGAATATAATGAAAACCTTGATATTGGTGACGATTTAGGGGGCGGTTTCCGCAAAATACGGGTTGCCATAAAAAACAATAAACCGTAAAGCAATGCTAAACTTTTCCTTTTTTCCGGAAAATATTCAATAACAGGTAAACGATTATTCCGAATATAACCGCACAAACAGCCGCAAAAACAAGACTGCCTATCAAGTATTGGAATATGTTTTGTCTTACCGCATCAAAACTAATATCAAAATCCGACGAGTCGCCTGCTATGAATATGCCGGTACGATAACTTCCGTACAGAATGAGAGGTATCATAGGCGGAATACTGATGTTTGAGGAAACTAAAGCGATAGCTTTATTGAGCTTCAACAAATGCGCCAATGCAAAAGCGACAACCATTTGATAGCCCCACACCGGTATAATACCCATAAAAATACCTAAACTCACGGAAAGCGCTATTTTTTTATTTGAATCGGTAGTAGAGAAAACTTTTTCTTTCAAATATTTTCCTATTGATTTGGGGTGGAATTTCCGAAGTTGGCGAGCGGGTTTTATCCATAGAAAAGTAATCAATACCAATACGGTGTTTAAGAGACTGATTCGCATAAAATCCGAGACAGGCTTGAAATTGGAAATGTGTTCTTCCTTCGGCAGATAAGTAACGCTGACCGGTGTGAAAACAATCGGAATTTCTCGCCAAGCGGAACGCACCAATATTTCTAATTCAAAATCATAATGACGGGTAAAATATTTCCGCCCGGCAATCGCATGAAGCGGATAAAGACGAAATCCCGACTGGATGTCCTCCGGTTTCAATCCGGTTTCCATTTTAAACCAAAAGTTAGAAAATTTATTGGCAAACGTGTTTTTTCCGGACATATGATTCACTTGCAAATTCCGCGAACCGACTACGATCGCCGTCGGGTTTTCTTCGGATTTCTCCACCAGTAAGACGATTTCACAAGCATGATGTTGTCCGTCGCTATCCATCGTCACGGCGTAATCAAATCCCAGAAGCAGTGCTTTTTTAAAACCGATTTGGAGTGCATAGCCTTTACCTTTATTCGGAGTATAGGAACAAACTTCAATATTGTCAATAGCGGCTAAAACAGAGGTCGTCAAATCCGTAGAACCATCGTTGACCACAATGATAGGGTAGGGATACGATTTCAGTTCCGCAATCACTCCGGCCAATGTTTTCGCATTGTTGTATGTCGGTACAATGACGCAAATTTTAGTGTTGTTGTCATTCATACTCTTGCAATTCAGCCTTTTCGGCTGTTGAAGAAATGTCCTTTGAATATTTCATGTTCGAGTGCGACGGATACGGTAAAATTATACGTATTTTCGCTTTCATTGAATTGCTTGATTTTGAAAAAATCGTCTCTTAACATGATTAACCTTTGGGGATTAGGTACGTTGCCTTACCACTTCGTAGAGCAAAACGGCGGCGGCTGCCGAAACATTCAATGAAGCAATGGTTCCAACCACCGGAATTTGCACCGGTTCATCGCAAATACGGAGATTATCCATGGAAATGCCTTTGTCTTCTCCACCTAACACCAATGCAACCGGTACGGTATAATCGGCCGTCGTATAAGCGTTTTTCGCTTTTTCGGTTGCTGCTATCACTTTATAACCGCAGTTTTTCAAGAAGCGGACGGCTTCGGTAATACTTGCTTCTTTGCATACCGGTAAAGTCAATAACGCTCCGGCTGATGTTTTTACCGCGTCGGCATTGACCGAAACGCTGTTGCGCACGGGAATCACGAGCGCATCAACCCCTGAGCATTCGCAGGTACGGGCGATCGCTCCGAAATTACGGACATCCGTCACACCGTCCAATAAGACAATGAGCGGAGTTTTTCCTTCTTCATACAGCGAAGGCACTATATCTTCTAATTTCTGGTAAGTTACCGCGGAAATGAACGCAATCACCCCTTGATGATTTTTCCGGGTCAGTCGGTCTAATTTTTCCTGCGGCACTCGTTGAAGGGGGATATTCGTTCCTTTGACAATCCGGAAAAGCTCGCGGGACAAATCGCTTTGAAGGTCGCTACGCATCAGTATTTTGTCAACGTCTTTACCTGCTTGCACGGCTTCGATGACAGCGCGCGTACCGAAAATTATCTGAGATTGCCTGCTTTCGGACGATTGATAATCGTAATTTGATTGGGTTGATTGTTTCATGTTTAATGATTATTCGACAAAAGTAAATTTTTTATTTCAATAACCCAAAAAGTGATTAAGAAAAAAGTTGAAGTACGATAAAAAGAATGAGCGTGCGTTATTTTTATTTCTTTTCTTGTAATGCAAGGATTTCTTCTTGTGTAAAACCGGTACATTGCATGATGTCGTCCATTGAAATACCTAATTTTAACATATTGATTGCAACGATTTTCTTACCTTCTATCGCACCTTCTATTTTCCCTTCTGTTTTTCCTTTCATTTCACCTTTCATTTCACCTTCCCTTAGAGCGTCGTCTAATAATGTGATTTCCATCATAATACTATCTCTGACTTTGTCATAGGTAAACAACTGCTCTTTCGTGTAGGCTCCTATTTCCAAGTAACCGACGGCTTCACGCGTTTCGTTGTTGTCCAATAACTCTTTGGGAGCTTCCCATGTGCTTTCGTTAATTTCGGTGAGAAAACGCAACCACAATTCATGCAGTCTTTTTTCGGCGCGATTTTGCGGCTTGAATTTGGGTAATTCGATAAAAACAAATTCCAGTCCTTTGATTTGTTTTTCGGTATTTTTAATATTCACTATCTTGTAATGGTGATAATATTCGTCTCGCATTTCGGGCGATTTCTCAAATATTTCGTTTATAAAATTCAAGGAATAAACGGGTTGCAATAATTCGTATTTTTGGGCCCTGTCCGATTGCATCACGTAGGCTTTGGAGGCATTGAGCAGTACGCGACTCTTGAAACTTTCCGACCAGTACATTTGCATTTCGACAAGAAACTGCCGCC
>WRFZ01000139.1 GCA_009778655.1 Candidatus Azobacteroides sp. | reverse complement strand
GAAACTTTTTTCGTTATCTTGATAATCTATATATTTCATTCTGCAAAGATACACACGCGCACGTAATATAAAAAATCTAATTTACATTAACTCTAATAAATAATTATGAATTATGAATTATGAATTAATCTGCAAATGTAAATACTAAAAATGACAAATACAATAAAGTGACAAAAAAGCAACAAAAAAAAGTAACAACGTTTATACCGGGATATTTTATCCGGCTGGGAACCAAACTTATATTTTTAATACAAATTACTACAACTTGATGCGGCTTTATGAATTTACTACCGATCGGTTTGTCGCCGAGAATACTGATTTTCAATTGAATTGGTAGCCGCTTCAATTACTTTTTTCGGAAAATAAGATGAAAACGCACTTCCTGCATAAGGCAATAAGTGATTTACGCAAAGATACTGAAATTCAGAGGTTAAAATCTGTAATTTAATTTTAATAACAGATTTCCCGGTATTTGTCCGAAATTTTTTTCGGCGATGTATATGCCATTGTACGAAACCGATACCCAATCTTGATTTTTCAGATTCAATATATTCAATCCCGAAAGGTTGATATCCGCTTTATTATTTAACTTATAATATATTGAAGTATTTAAATACCACTTATACAAATTAATATCCAACGACCGGTTAATTGCGTGTTCAAGTTCGACATTTGCCCGAAAACGCTTACCGAAATTGAATTTCAATTCACCGGAATAACGCTGTATAGTCTGTGCTTTTATTGAGCCGAGCGAAGAAAAGTTATCAATTAATTCCAATTCGGCTTTCCATTCCGTGTTAAATACTCGACGATAATTCGTTAGGATTTGGAATTTTCCAGTCAAATTTTTTATGCGAATTGAGTTGTTCTTGCCCGCCGATTGATTACTGAAAGAATTGGCGTTATACCCTCCCGTCAATTTTAATGTCCATGGAATCGCGCTTAACCCTTTATTTGCATAAAGACGAAAATACATATTATCTGCCGGAACGGATAAAATGGGATAGCGTTCGGTCAATAATCCGTTGCTGAAATAATTAACGGTGGAGGGAGTATTGCTTCGACCGTATCCTCCGACCAAAATAACCATCGTATTGTAATACAAATCAAAAATGCGGTATGTCAGATTCAAATTATATTGAGTATTCTGCCATTGATTAACTTGACTGTTGTGACTGTAACTTTGATAATCATCAAAGACTATTCCATACAGGAACGTTTCTGCCGGAAGTAACTGCTCTGATTTATATCCCGATAAATTTAACGAATGTTTATCGCTGAAATGCAAAGACATTTCCATTTCCGGATTTAGTTTCACGGTTTTTCGGTTATTTAATACGCGTACTCTTGTCGCTTTGAAATCATATGTATGGACAGACGCTCCCACTTTGAATCGGAAAAGACCTTTGTTCTTTATTAAATTCAGATTTGTATTATAATCATTCATTTGCAGCGAATAGTCGTTTTTCAGGTTTTCATCCGGTAATAAAATCGCTTCTTCTCCCGGATTTGTTCGGTATATTCCCGAATAATAGGCTTGTTTAGTCCCGGTTGCACCGATTCCCGCCCGTAAAAAATAAGCGTTGTTTATTCTGTAAAATAAAGAGAAACCGATATTTACCGTCGTATTTTTCAACTTTGTATCTTGCCTGCCATAATAATAATTATCATACATGGTTAGGGGAAGCGGCAATAGCAATGAATCGGATTGCATTCCGTATGAAAAAGGCTTATTGTCGAGCATAAAAGAAGCTTCCGCAATAAACAGATGTTTCTTTATTGATTTCATTACGGCTATATTGTGTCCGGTACCGAGTTTGTTTGCATTTGCATTTCCTATCGTCTGCATTTGTTGATCCGGCAATTGGTTAATTGCATCTGTATTTTCATTCATCCCCGTTTTCGAAAACAGTCCTTTATATACAATGTTCCAAAGAGGAGCCGGTTGGTAACTCATTTTTACAAACCCGCTGAACAGTTTATTTTTATCATTGATATTAAGATTATCGGATGTTGCGTATTGTCTGTTTTCCGGCAAAAGATAAGTATATTTGTTTCGTTCTTCCGCCGATTCTTTGCTTTTGTTGTATAGCAGATACGAATTAATTTTGAAGGCATCTTTCGGTTGATACGAAAAATTCACACCGCCAAGCCCGCTGTTTCTTTTATGGACATTGTTGCGAGGAATGAGCATTTTTTGTTCTTCTTCCGATAAAGACAGGTTATTTTGTTGTCCTTGATTTCCGGTAAATTCACTTACTCCGCCTTGAAGACGGATATAATCTTCGATGCTGAAAATTTCGTTTCCGCTGTTGTTCCCGGCGCCGATAATGGAGGTCATCCAAGTCGGATTTATCTGCATCAAGTCGCCTCTTGCTTCATATTTATTTTCTATACCTCCTCCGCCGGAAATATTTCCGGAGATTTTTCCTAATTTACTTTTATTTACACCGACATTGATTACTGTTTTTTCTTGGCTTTGAAATCCGGATAAAAGAGAATATTCGCTGTAATTATTCATTACATCAATGGTTTCCGCAATGTCTGCCGACAGATTCTTAGTCGCCGTTTGGACGTTTCCTTGAAAAAAGTCCTGTCCGTTCAACAACAGTTTATCAACCTTTTTTCCATGTGCTTGGACATTCCCTTTTTCATCAACTTCAATTCCGGGCAATTTATTTAATAAGTCGCCCAATACAACCTCGGTACCGTCTTTGAAAAAAGCGGGGTCATAACGAATCGTATCATTGTCGAAAAGTACCCCGGTCTTGCGACTTTTTATTACAACCTCTTGAAGCGCTACAGTATCCGGCTCCAAAACGAAATTAAAATCCGATATATTTTCATTTCCCGTTAATTCAAGCGGTTTCATTTGTGGAGCATATCCCAAATAATTCACGCGGACATAAAATTTTCCTTTTTTTGTCGTCGTTAATTGGTAATAGCCATTTTCATCGGTTGTCGAATAAGCAACAACCGATGAATCGCTTCCTTGATTAAGCGTTACCACAACAAATTCAACGGCTTCGTTTTTATTCCCCGTTATTTTCCCCGAAATAATGACGGATTGCGAAAACAGACAATGCAAGGAACTTGCCATAAAAAAAAGAAGTAATATCCACCTCACTTTTTACATTTTTATTACGGTTACCCCCTCTTTTTTATCGCCGGTTACCCCTAATTCTTCTTTTTTCTTCGCAAGCAGTTTGTTAAATTCATCGCGGCTTATCTTTTTTCCGATTTTCGGCGGTTGAATTTTGTCTTTTACTTCTGATTCAAATTCAATGCTTTGCATTGTAATTATTTTTGAGGCGGTTTCAACTTCCAAAATTAATCCCGGAAGTCCTCCGAAAAGGTAAGGACCGTCATTGATCGGTATATCGGGGCAATACCACGCCGTATCGTTTTTATCATTGACCGCTTTTTTACAAGAATAATTTCCGATCTTCTTTTCCTCCGGCAACAATTTCCATTTGGAATTTAAAGGCTCGGTAATCAAAAACGCTTTATCCGCAATAAATTCCTGCGAAATACTTTCTTTTTGCTTTTGATCTTTGTAGTAACATCCTCCGCTGCCCAACTGCATGGTTTGAACATTAATATTGTTCGAAAAATCCGATTGCGTATCGTTTTTTGCGGATAATTGTTCGAAAAGACTTATTCCTTTTTCGTAATATAAAACCATTGTTTTATTCATTTTTTTCAATTGCGCCGATACAGCCGCCGATACGGCCGGATTGTCTAATTCCCGTATGTTTTCAGGTATTTTAAGATTTTCCCCATAAACCGCTTTGACCGGTTGTGCGTTTAACAAACTCGCCGGAATCAAAAAATTCACCATCATGCAATAAATTATCCTTTTCATATAAATAATTATTTAATTATAAAGACAAAGGTATCTAATTTTTTTAACTATCGTTATTAAATATAATATCCATTATATTTTTTCAATGACTGATATAAAAATTACCGGATATACAGCCTCCCGAGTTATCAGTGATGCTGATAGAATAGCATCCTTCTTCCCAATCCGAACAATTAATCATCAAGTTTTTCCCGGCAACCGGATCTGTAGGGTTGTAATAAACAACTTGTCCTGTTTCGTTCGTGATTTCAATTGTGATGCAATCATTTGTGATGTAATCATTCAAATAGGATATGTTGATAAAACCGACATCAACGGTAACAATAAAATCCGTATTTGATGATTTGAGGAATCCGTTATTAAGTGTGCCTTTTAATATCGGATCACTCTTTTGAATTGTCGAAGAAGAAAACGCATCGCTGGGCAAAGTCATAAAAACGCCCGTTATCCATAAAAAGATCCATCGTTCGGATAAAAATTTTGTTGTCATCGGATCAGTAATTTATATTTTACGACGACAAAGTAAACGAATCAAAAAATAACTTGCAACAGGGGAAAGGAAACAGACGGGTTTTTTCTTGAATAAAAAATGTAAATTGCTGTTAATAAATGTTTTTTAATTTTCTTTTCACGGGTTTTGGACGGGTTTTTTGAAAAAGAAATCAGCGCTTGTAAACGATTTTATCCAATTCCTTGGTAAAAGTCTTCAGTTCCGGCATTTTCAACAGCTTACGAAGATGCGTTTTTCGCATTTGAATCGCATTTTCTGTAACATTTAATAGTCCGGCTATTTCGGAATTACTTAACCCGGCTTTGGATAAGCAGCAGATGCGAAATTCCGTTTCTTTTAATTTTGGAGCAACGGCATGAAGTTTTTCGGCAAAACCATCGTATAAATCATTGATGGTATTGATCAATACATTCCAATCATAGCCGTCGGAACGCCCATATACAATTGTATAGATACGCTTCAGAACTTCTTTTCCTTTTTCTCTTTCTATTTTTGGTAAAGCGCCTTCCAACAGTGCAACCCTTTTTTCGATACCGAATTTTTTCGCCAATACTTCTCGCAGTTTGTCGTCTATTCCGGAGCCTGTATCTTCTTCGGCTTCGGCAGAGTTCGTTTCGTTGGAAGACCGGTTATCAATGATTTTTTTCAGCCGGTAAATTTCCTGTTCAGCCGATACAATCGTTTCCCGGTCCCGTTTCCTTTTGTAAGAAACCGTAAGCGCAAAACCGGATAAAATAAGAGTAGCTATCAGAAAAAGAAGAGCGTAGCTCAACTTTTCAATCGTCAGTTTCCGTTTGGCGTTTTGAAGCAATTCAAAATCATATTTTTTTTGGATTTCCAAAAAATTCACGCTCTGCCATTCGTCGTAAACAGAGGATAAATAATCGGAATATTGTTTGTAATGTTCCAAACTTGCTTTGCAGTTTCCGTTTTTTTCCTCAATTTGAGCCGCATAATAGAAAATGCTTGCTTGCAGGGTTTTATCATTCGATTTTTGCGTAAGTTCAATGGCGCGTGAAATATAAAAACCGGCAGAGTCCGGCATATTATTGTCAGAGTACGCTCTTGCTAAGTTCAAATTGATCTTTGCCTGCTGAATTGAATCTTTTCCGAATTGCAGGGCTTCCGTTAATTTCGCTTTTGCTTCCTCCGTTTTTCCCGTTTCTATGAAAGTAACGCCCATGTTTAGAAGAATATCTGCTATATCAGTAGAATCGCTGATAGTTGTCGCTTTCGATAAAGCTTCGTTGAAATAAAAAAAGGCGCTGTCGGCATTATTGTTGCCAACAAAATTACTTCCGATAAAACACAGCGACATAATTTCTTTTTTCAGATCCTTTTCCTTTTGAGAAAAGTTCCAAGCCGCTTGCTTGAATTTGACGATAGCGTCGTCATATAACCCGTTTTGGAAAAGAGCAGCGCCGATATTGTATTGAATAAAACCGATAAGCGTCGGGTCTTGCGTCGGAACGGCGATTGATTCCGCTTCCAGAAAAGCAGTCAACGCTTGTTGGGGTTTTTGTCGGGCTTCCAATACCCTTCCCGAATAAAATGCAGCTAATGCCCAATGTTTTATATCGTTCGCTTTTTTGAAATAATTTCTTGCCCGGAATATCAAGGTATCGTTCGAAATGTCTTTATCGTTTTTATATTTCGCTTGGACTAAAAGCAACAGGTATCTTGCATGATGTTCTCTATTCAATTCGTACGGATTTTGAATCGAATCCAATAAAGCCAAGGTGCTGTCGGGATGTTGTTCAACCGCATTTTCGGCTGCTTGAAGAATCCCCGCCGCTTTTTCGGAATCCGAACCGCAAGACCAAAAAGCCGATAAGGAAACGAAAACGATAAAAAAGAAAAAATACTTTTTCACGAATCCAATTTATAAATAATTATGAATTATGAATTATGAATTATGAATTAATCCGGCAAATATAAGTACTAAAAATGACAAATACAATAAGGTAACAAAAAAATAACAACGTTTTTAACCGTGCTATACTTTCAGCACGATCCCTTCGTCAGCGAGAATTGTATCGGGGAATATTTCTCTCGCTTCATTCAAAAGAATATTTTCATCCGTAACGCGGGCTGAAAAATGGGCGATAACCAATTTCTTTACATGAGCCGCTTGAGCAATTAGCGCTGCTTGCCGGGCCGAAGAATGGTAGGTTTCTTTGGCGCGTACAATATCTTCGTGACTGAACGTAGCCTCGTGATAAAGTAAATCAACGCCTTCAATGATGGGAATAATTTTTTCATAATAAGCCGTATCCAAACAATAGGCATATTTTCGCGGCGGTTCGGCGGGACGGGTGAAAACCCGGTTGGCAACGAGTTCTCCTTCAAGCGTCACAAAATCGGCTCCGGCTTTGATACCTGCAATCCGACTGACGGGAACTTGGTAAAAGTCAATCATTTCGCGAATGATGTGCGGACTTTTGGGTTTTTCTTCAAACAGAAATCCGGCGCAAGGTACCCGATGTTTCAACGGGATAGTGGAGACTTTCAACGTTCGGTCTTCAAAAATCAATTCGTTTTTTGTCGGATTAAATGCGTGAAAAAATACTTTGTAGGTTAATTCTTTACAAAAATAATCCAGTACCGGCCGGAAGATTTTTTCGGCATCAGCTTGAGCATGTACATGCAAATCGGCCGTTCGCCCCAATAATCCCAAAGAAGAAATGAGTCCGAATAAACCGAAACAATGATCGCCATGCAAATGCGAAATGAAAATACGATTGAGCCGTTGAAATTTTAATTTCAGAAAACGAAATTGAAGCTGCGTTCCTTCTCCGCAATCAATCATAAACAATTTATCCCGCAAATTAACCACTTGCGAACTTAAAGCATGCCGCGAAGTCGGAAGCGCCGAGCCGCAGCCTAAAATATTTACTTCAAATCGTTCCATCATTCAATCCCTATCTGTTTGTGTATCTGCAAACTCAATCGCCATTCGGGACATTGTTTGACTTTTTCCACGCAATAATCAATGTTTGCCTTTGTTTCCGCTTGATTTTCCGTAAAAATCGGACTGAGAAAATAATACTCGGCTTTCGGCAAGGATTGGAGCGACGGGATATAATCGTCTTTCCGTACAGGTAAGCGAATTTCATTGACTTGCGGATTGATTTTCCGAGCATAATCTGTCCGGCCTTTCGGGCTTACCACCGTATAATCCAATAATTCAGATAACCGATTATAACCGTTACTTTCAATGGCTTGGCAAAATCCGGACTGTTTGAAAAACAATAAACATTCGTCCGTTAACTGCAAAGTAGGCTCGCCTCCGGTCCAAACGATCCACCGGCAAGGGAATGTATTGATTAATAATAAAATTTGCTCCAACGATCGGTCTTCGCCTCCGGAAAAATCCGTATCGCAGAAATCGCATTTCAAATTGCATCCGCTCAACCGAATGAAAACGGATGCCGCTCCCTGTCGGCCGCCTTCTCCTTGCAGAGAATAAAATATTTCTTTTACTTTAAGGTTCATAAATACAGGATGTACGAGGCGTTTCGCTTACTTCGACCGCATACAGTTCGGGAATTTCCGGTTTGAATTGTTCGTATAAAAAACGAGCGATATTTTCGGAAGTGGGAGGTCCGGGTATTCGATCGTTCAAGTGGCGATGATCCAGCATTTCGTCAATAAATTGCTTGACAGCATCTAAAGCCTTATAATCCTTTACAAAGCCGTATTCGTCCAAAGTTTCCGATTTCAAATGAATGGTAATCACGTAATTATGTCCGTGCAATCGCGCGCAAGGATGATCTTCGGGCAGAAGATCCAATACGTGCGAAGCGGAAAAGGAAAACTGTTTGCTTATCTTGTACATTTTTACTGCATTAGAAATCTTCGTACAAAGGTACAATTAAAAGTTAGAATGAATTCTATTTTTTTAATTTCTTCTGTTCCCTTTCAAAATTTTCAATAAAGTGTATTTCCACCGGAGAGAGTTGAAAAGAAGCTCTTTTTTTATACTTGTTATATTCCGAATTTGCTTTTTCTTTCGCTATCTCTGCCGAGATTGTTCCGGCATGAGTAAGCAGCTCTTTCCCTGAAAGTTTCAGAAAGTCATCCAATTTCTGTATCCAGTCCTTCATATACATGGGAGTATGGCTTTGAGCTTGTAATTCCGCAAAATCAAGATACAAACTGACTATGCGGTTTAATGTATCGAGTTCCCTTTCCGTCAAATAATTTTTTGCATATTCGGCATCATTCCGTTTGGGCAACGCTCCTGTCCATATTGTTAATCCCATGAAGTCTTTTTCTGCATTGGCACGGCTATATATGATTTCTGCGGCAGTATGTCCATGAGCCGAAAAGTGCATTTTGTTTTGTATAGTCGCAAAAAAAGCCTTTGTAGCTTCTGCACGAGGATCATAGTCAATACTTAAAGCGTATATCTCAAGTATTTTACGGTAGAATATCTTTTCAGATGAACGAATGTCACGAATACGTGCCAACAATTCATCAAAATAATTTCCACCGCCTGCTCGTTTTAATAAATCATCATTTAATACAAACCCTTTTGTCAGATATTCTTTTAATATTTCCGTAGCCCAGATTCGAAATCGAACGCCGCGATATGAATTAACGCGATAACCTACGCTAATAATCATATCAAGGTTATAGTATGCCACATTTCTTCCTACCTCGCGAGTTCCCTCATTTTGAACTGTTGCAAAAACTGCAACAGTTGAATCCGGTTTCAATTCACCTGTTTCAAGGATATTCTTGATATGACGCGAAATAGTAGATTTATTGCGTTGAAACAATTCGGACATTTGGTCTAATCTCAGCCAAACAGTGTCATCGGATAGCGTAACTTCTACTTTTGTTTCACCATCTTCGGTTTGATATAATAGGATATTTCCTTTTTCTTTCTCTTCCATAAATGAGAATTTAATTACTTAGGTTTACTGATTTTTTGAATCATAACGCATTTTTTAAATCTGACAATAAATCCTCTGCATTTTCAATTCCGACGGATAATCGTAATAAATTATCTGAAATACCGTCTTCTGCTTTTTGCTTCAATGTTAGGATTAATAACTATACATAATGTCCGCAAAGATATGAATAAATAGCGATTCAAGAAAAAATCAATACATTTGTACGGAAAGTGTAACTTTCTTTTTTGTCAACCGTCATTTAAATAGAAATGAGGCAAAATAAATTTAAAATGATCCTATTGCCGATTACAGACAAGTTATTCCGTTTGGCCTTAAGTATTACCGGAAACAAGGAAGATGCGGAAGACGTTGTCCAAGATGTTCTTTTACAACTGTGGAAAAAAGAGGATTGGGAGAAAATCGAGAATCTCGAAGCATATTGTTTTCGTTCGACACGAAATCGAGCGTTGGATACGATAGCTTTGAAAGATAATCAAACAGAAGCGTTTCCCGATAATTTCGACTGTCCGATACAAGAGGATATTGAACATAAAGTGGAAACGCAAGAACAAATGGATCAAGTGGAAAAGTGGTTGGCGGAATTGCCGGAAAAGCAACAGACCATTTTTCGCTTGAGAGAAGCAGAGGAATTAAGCTATAAAGAAATAGCTTTGATTCTGAATATTACGGAAGAACAAGTGAAGATTAATTTATTCCGGTTACGCCGGAAATTAAAAGAATATTTTGATAGAAATTAAGATGACAATCGAACAAATTAACCGGCTTTTGGAGAAATATTGGGCCGGCGATACTTCATTAGAGGAGGAATCCGCCTTAAAAACCTTTTTCTCGAGAGATTCTATTCCGGAAGATTTAAGGAAGTACAAGCCTTTATTTTCTTGGAAGACCAATCAATTGCAGATAAAAGGAAATCATACGTTGACCGGATTTAATAAGCCGGTACGTATTCAATGGTATTCTATCCTAAAAATCGCTGCTTCATTTTTGTTGGTAATTACTTTGGGCATTGGAATTTATACGCATTACCAACAGGAAAAATATTTGGATAAGATTTTCTCGGAGACCTATTCCAATCCGGAAGACGCTCTGCAGGAAACGAAAAATGTGATCGGGAAAATATCTTCTGCTCTCAATTTGGCCAAGGATGTGCATGTCGAATCGCAAAAGCTTGATTCATTGGAGCAAACTATTACTACTAATGTAGAATAATGAAAAAGTACGTATTCATTTGCCTTTTTATCGGAATTAATTTTTCCGCTTCAGCTCAAGACATTATCGCATCTTTTATGGATAAACATGGAAAAGATGATAATTTGGAAGTTGTTACCATCGGAAAGAAAATGATGGAAATGATATGTACTTTAACATCAGACAATCCGAATTTGACAGAGGCGATAAAGGGTCTGGAAACGATTCGTATTATTTCCTCTAAAGATGAGGATTTGAATAAAGAATATTACCATTCCGCCCAAGCGTTATTATCGAAATCCAAAGGATTTGAAGAATTTTTTTCAATGAGCGAAGAAAATAAAGAATTAATGGTGATGATTAAAGAATCAAAGGGCGACATTAAAGAATTAATTTTACTCTTGGAACAACCGGATGGATTTAATCTTATTTCGATAAGCGGAACGATTAATTTAGACGATCTGGTTAATTATTCCAAAGGTCTAAATATAAAGGAACTGAATCAATTAAGTTCAGTAAAGCGCAATCAATAAATTTCAAACTAACTTTTTTTGATTAAAATGTTGAAAACGGTGGGACGGGAGTTTCGCCGTTTTCCTTTTGTTATCCGGCATTGATCAGCAACGTATATTGTTCTTGAACATCCGCCCAATCAAAATAAACGGGATGGACAAAATTCAAATATTTCAAAATTTTGAATGCATTGAAATAATGAAAGAAGCGTTTGCGAAAATTAGAAAGAGAAGCCGTATGCCGATTAATTTCTTCTGTTTTATGAAGAAAGTCATCTTCTTTGAGAAATAAACGAAGATATTCCGGTAAATTTTCAATATATGCTTCAATCTCATGGGTCGGTTTTTTGAAAAATAAATCAATGGTACCGAAAAAAACTTTCAGAGTCTTGAAAGCTTCCACTTGGTAAGTGAGTTTCGACAATTGATTTTCTGTTACCATTTTTTGCAAAGCAGGCCCGGTTCCAAACGGCACCCGGTCGGAAGTTCGAGCTGCCGGATAAACGCAAGTGGTGTTGATAAAACGGGTTTTTCCCAAAGGGAATACTTTTTGCAGAAAATAAAAATCTTCGCCGGATTGTTGTTTTCCCATGCCGCCTACTTTCAAATAGGTTTCTGCGGTAACCGCAAAAGCAGAGCCGATAGTGAAATACGGATACGGATAACCGCAAAATTCCAAGGCGAGACGATAATAGCGCAGATAGTTTTCATAGTTTATCGTCGCAATTCGCAACGGGTCAGAGGCATCCAAATGTTCAACTGGGTGATGAAATTCAATGGTTGCCGAGTTGAGTCGGTATTCGTTGAAATTTCGGTAAATTTCCGTTAAATAATTGGCAGCCACCAAACAATCGGCATCCAGACTTACGATAATTCCCGTTTTATCTCCGTTCAAATGACGAACGGCTTCATCCATTCCTAATTTACGCGGAAGTCCCGCTCCCGTTTGATGTCCCGAAAGATTTTCGATTAAAATCGGCGTCAAGAAAAAATCGGAAGAATTATTCTTTGAAGCGAAATCCGTCATTTGACGGTAGGAATCTCTGTTTATCGTCAAAACTTCATCCGTATCAATCCGGTATGAATTAATCAGAAGGATAATTTCGACCGGGAAATTACCCCGCTCGCAATCAAAAAGGCTTTGAATAGTTCGATAAAGTTCCGGCTCCTTGTAACAAGGAATGACAACAATCATTTCTTGAGTTGTTCATACCGCGCATTCAAAAAATCAGTAACTTCTTTTGTAATATCGTATGAATCCCCGGCATAAAGAATGTTGTCGGTACCTGTATTGCTTAAAATCAGTTCATATTTTCTCGGCATATTAAACAGTTTCAAGGCAGCGACAATGGTATCTTGTAATTGTTGATTCATTTTTGTTTGCTCCACGGCTATTTCTTGTTGGGCTTGTGCGTAATAATTTTCAAAATCCTGTTGCAGACCGGCCAAACGGTTTTGTTCCTGCATCTGTCTGTCTTGACTGATGAAAGCGTTCATCTGCGCTTTTTGCTGATAATCAAGAATTTCTTTTTTTAACTTTTCCGATCGTCTGTTAATATCCAATTTCTTATCTTCGAGTTTTTTTATCCCGGCATCGTTCAAATCAATAAAAAATTTGTAATTCGTGAGAAGTGAATCTGTTCGAATATACGCTATCGGTAAATGATGACCGGTCGAGTCTGTAACAAATCCAAGCGTTTCCGAAGGATTCATACTTGATTTTCTTCCCGTAAATTGCAAGATAAACAATACAATAACCGCTATAGCTAAAATTCCATTAATAATATAATTACTATTTTTCATATTTAAAAAATTTTACATAATACTTGTTCCTACTCTCCATTTGCGAGTGCAAATATAATCAAAATATGATTAATATTATCGTTTGCTTAAATATTCTGTTTTTTTTAATTTGTTTGTTTTTGTGAAGATATAAAACATTACTGTTGCGTAGGGGTTTTCAATAAATTTCTTGCCGTTTCAATCAAGGTGTCTTTCCCTTTTTTCATGTCTCGTTCCGACAAATCAACATGAATATCCGGTTCGATTCCCGATTCGATTTGTTGCATATTCGCATCAAATATGGGACAAGCGGAGAATCGTACCGACCACCCGTTGGGAATTTCCGAATTGAAAGGAAGCCCGCTTCCTCCGCCGGTTTTGTCGCCCACAATGGTGACGTTCGGACAATAACGCATCGCATTGACAAAATCGTTTGTCGCGCTGTAACAACTGCGGTTGGTGAGAACAACGACCGGTTTTTGATACCGCAAACGGGAGGAAGGTTCGTTGTAACGCGCGAACGGTTCCGAAAAATCGTTGTGTCCTTTGCCTGTCTTGTGTTGAATGTATCCCACCAACGTTTTTTCATTCACGAAACGAGCCGCCAATTTATCCGCATTGGATAATAATCCGCCGCCGTTGTCGCGAACATCAATAATAATTCCTTCACAAATCGAAAATTTGTCAATAATGTAATCCAAATTGGTTTCTCCCGGACCGGAAGAGAAATCGCCGTAATACATATAGCCGATGTTATCTTCCAATATCTTGTAGCTGATTCCGCCGGAAATGGCATATTGAGAACCTAAGTAGTTATCCAAAATATTCGAATTGAAATTACGGGGATAATCTTCAAACCATTTCCAATAGCGCCCGACATCAAACGGAGTTGATAAGTTAACATGACCGTCTTTTAATTCTTGAAGCATCTCGTTTAGCAATAAAAATAATGATTCGTCATTCATCGAGTTGTCTATTCTTTCGGCGTATTCGGAATGAATTTTATTCCAATCAATTTCCTTGTATTGAAAGAAACAATAATGTTCATCCATAATTTTCCATAAGGCTTCAAAATTACCGCGAGGATCGTTCGAAAATGTTTCGATTTTTACACAGGCGGTTAAAAAGAAAAGAAAGAAGATAAAAAATAGAAGGCAAAAGATTAAAACGGGTCTGTCTTCTTGTCTTTTGTCTTTTGTCTTTTGTCTTAATATGTAATTATTCGAAAACATAGCGGTAATTATTATTTTTTTGTTTTCCCGAAACGATAAAAAAGTTATAGGAAAAACCAATATAGAACGTATTTGTAATCAGTCGCGTATCTAAGTCGTTTATCCTTGTCTCGTAAAATGAAAAATGATAAGAGAATCGCAAGGTAAAGTTGTTCAAAGGGATTTCAGCCGATAGCATATTAGAAGCGAAAAAATAATTGTGAAATGAAGCGAAATGGACCAAATTATCGGTAGCGCCCAATCCGATTTCATAATACGATTGGCCGAATTGAGGAGAGTACATCGCTCCAATGAACGGAACATTGAGTTGGTATCTGAAATGAAGCGGTTGCGAACGAATTTGCAATTTGTAATCGGCGATTGCCGACAGACTCAAATTCACGTGCCCCTTTCCGGTTGCCGGATTATTCCCGTTTCGCGTATTGTAAATGACGCCAAACAATCCGCCGCCCTGCATGCCGGCAAAAACCTGCAATTTATTTACCGGTTTGAAACGGCGATATAATCCGTAATCGTATTCGAGAAATCCGGTGTAATAGGAAGCCGTTTCGGGATCATTTTTACTCCAAGAATAATTCAGATTGAAAAGATGTTGTGCCGAAACGTTTCCGTTCATTAATTTCGTATTTTTCATTTGTTCATAATATAATCCGACATTTTCACCCGTATAGTTCAACGGCGACAAGTAGGAATCATAAACGCTGCTTATTCCATAACCTACCATAAAGGCTTTGTATGTTAAGGAACCCGGAACTTCTTGCGACAGACAGAATAACGGAAAAAATGAAACAAAGGACAAAATGCAGAAAGCAAAAATCGTTTGATTTCCACCGCTTGTCTTTTGCCGTCGGAATTGCATTCGCGATCTAAAACAGCCGTTGTTGTCCGGTGATTTCATCTAATATTTCTGTTATGGGCTTATCATCTTCTTCCGGTTCAATATCCGGTTGAGGCGGATTTTCTTCTTCCGGCTCCGGAAACCGCGCCGGTTCGATTTCCCGAATATCGGCTACTTCATAAGTTGTAATCCGTTTCCCTTTGGCTTTGAAACTTTTTACTCCTATAAATTCTTCTACGTCAATAATCAATGGTTCTCGGAATGCCTCTTTTCCTCCGAAAGTGACTTCGAATCGCGGATACACGGTATCGCTCAACAAAATCAAACGGGAAGCGGAATTATCGCCGAGAAAACTTTGCTTCTTATTGTTTGCTTCAAGCAGAAAACGTTTGAGATAGGGGAATCCCTGTTGATCTTCGTCGAACAGCGCTACCGACCATGTTTTGTTGGCATCAAATTTTTCAATGATTTTAATCCCGTCTTGGTAGTGATTTCCCGAATCAAAAGTAGTTGTATAAAATTCGCCGTTTTCATGAATGACTAAAATCAAATCATCGGCAAAAAATTCGCCCAAGAAATTGCCTCTTCCGTCATAATTAAGTCTTAAAATATCGGAATCGAACCACACCAAGCGACCTCCCAATGTCGAACCGCCTTTTTGTTTCAAGGAAATTTTGTGAATTTCCGCTTTGGTCAGGGTAATTCCTTTCGCACTGCGTCCTTTGATTTGTATGCTGCTGAAATCTTTGTCGAAAAGCAACATTTTTTGGCGAGGTTTGGGTTTCAGGATGATTTTCACGGTTTCGGCTTCACCGTTCGGGTTTGCCGAGAAATACAAGATGCGGCTGCCGGCTTTTCCGGTAGTCAAATCGTATTCTTTATCGCGCGTAATTCCCGTAACCGGAAACCGTTTGATAAAATTGGTTCCGTTTTTGCCTTCCCGATATATCACGTTGTAAATGGTACGATTGTCATTGCGCTTGAATACATTGAGGTAAAGCACATTTTTTCCCACGAACATTTTCTCGCTGATTTTGACAATCTTGTATTTACCGTCTTTGTAGAAAATAATCACATCGTCAATATCCGAACAATTGCAAACAAACTCGTCTTTCTTCAAACCGTATCCGATAAAGCCTTCTTCTCGGTTGATATACAGTTTCTCGTTGGCTTCCACCACTTTGGCCGCTTCTATGGTGTCAAAACTACGGATTTCCGTTTTACGCGGATAGTCTTTTCCGTATCTTTCTTTCAGTTTTTGAAACCAATCAATGGCGTAATCAACAATATGTTCGATGTGATTTTCTATTTCTTTGATTTGCGTCCGATAAGAAGCAATCAAATTATCGGCCTTGTCTTTGTTGAATTTAAGGATACGCCCCATCTTGATTTCGAGCAGGCGAAGCAAATCATCGCGGGTGACTTCACGAATGAAATCGGCTTTGAAAGGCTCCAATCGTTTATCCACATGATTCAAAGCGGAATCCATGTCTTTCGCATTTTCAAATTCCGGGTCCTTGTAAATGCGTTCTTCGATAAAAATTTTCTCTAACGAAGCGAAATGAAGACTTTCGAGAAGTTCTCCGCGTTGAATTTCCAATTCTAATTTCAGTAATCGCAACGTATTGTCGGTTACCTCTTTCAATACATCCGAAACCGTCAGAAAATGCGGTTTGTTGTCTTTGATTACGCAGCAATTCGGTGAGATACTGATTTCGCAGTCGGTAAAAGCATACAAAGCGTCAATGGTTTTGTCGGACGAAACTCCTGGCGCCAGATGAATAACGATTTCCACGTTCTTTGCAGTCATATCATCCACTTTCCGGATTTTAATTTTGCCCTTTTCATTGGCTCGCAAAATGGATTCCGTCAGTGTCGAAGTCGTTTTTCCGTATGGAATTTCCATGACGGATAATGTTTTATTATCCACTTTGTTGATTTTGGCGCGGACTTTTACCGAACCGCCCCGTTCTCCGTCGTTATAACGGGCAACATCAATGTATCCGCCGGTTTGAAAATCGGGATACAAAATGAACGATTCCTCTTGGAGGTAAGCGATAGAGGCATCCAATAATTCATTGAAATTATGCGGAAGTATTTTCGACGAAAGTCCGACGGCGATTCCTTCCACTCCTTGCATCAACAACAAAGGAAATTTCACCGGCAAGGTGACCGGTTCTTTGTTGCGTCCATCGTAAGAAAGTTTCCATTCGGTGGTTTTCGGATTAAAAACCACGTCCAAAGCGAATTTCGACAATCGCGCCTCGATGTAACGGGGCGCCGCCGCTCCGTCGCCTGTCAGAATATTTCCCCAGTTTCCTTGACAATCAATCAGTAAATCCTTTTGTCCCAATTGAACAAGCGCATCGCCGATTGAAGCGTCTCCGTGCGGATGAAACTTCATGGTTTCTCCGACAATATTAGCCACTTTATTGTAACGGCCGTCCTCCAAACGTCGCATGGTATGAAGAATCCGGCGTTGCACCGGCTTCAATCCGTCGTTGATATGAGGAACCGCTCGTTCCAGAATAACATAAGAGGCATAGTCCAAGAACCAGTCTTGATACATACCGGAAAGCACATGGCGTGTACCTTCCGTATTTACGGGAACTTTATAGTCGGAATGTTCTTTTTCGAGATTGTTATTTTCAATACCTTCGTCAAAATATTCGGGTGTCATCGGATGCTTTTACTTCAAGTTGCAAAAGTACGGGAATATTTCGAGAAAATCAAATTTCAATTCTCAACTATTTCCGCGTTTTCGCTTTCATGAAACTCAGCTTTACCTTTTACGATTTAAATGATATGCAAATGTAAATATATCTTTGAAGTATGAAAAAATTTTAAAATATATTTCAAAAATCGGTAAAAGATTGTAATTTTGTTGTGAATATCATTTTAAATGATGTTCTTGTAAAGATATAATTACATATAAAAGAGAAAAGTGAATAAAATCAGAATAAAGATTGTCGTTATCAGTATCGTACTATTATGTTTGCTTATATACTTCTTTGAAAATATAAGTAATTATTTTTTTGAAGATAAAAATGCGCCGCGAGGCGAATTAATTAAGGTAATTTTAACGTTTGTTGCAGGAATTATTGCAATCGGTGCGGTATATTACAGCGCAAAACGAGTGCAAGTAATGGAAAAAGGCAATGTAGATACTCGTTTCAAAGATTAGGAATACGTTTTTACGGAGCCATATTAACAAATATATATTTTTATAATGCCACATTAAAAGAAGTAGGTTTTAATGATGAAGCCACATTAACAAATGTATATTTTGATAAAGCCACATTAAACAATGTCAATTTTGAAGGCGCTAAAGTAGAAATAAACCTTTATAGAATGTACTCTTTAGAAAATATGGTTTTTAACGGTTACGATTATAAAGAAATTTCGGATGAAGAAAATTATATTGAATTAACAAAAGAATTAGGCAAGCCGCCGGCTGAAAACCGATAAGCGAAAAAGAGGCTGTCAGACCTCTTTTCAATTCGATTACTTTACGGATTCTAAAATAAGCAAATTGTTTTTAATAGCTATCTCCGGCAAAAGTTGTAGGATTAGCATATCGAAAAGTTTTTGAGAATAAATGAAAATGCTATATCTTTGTATCAATTGGGTATAAATAATAGCTTGTTGTTTTGTGAAAAAAACCGGTTAACTTTGTTGCTTTCTTAAATTTTTACGTATATTTGCATGTTATTCGTAACAAGATAAATAAAATATTAATCAAAAAACAATTTACGATGAGATTTGTATGTGTAGTATGCGGGTATGTTTATGACCCGGCGGAAGGAGATCCCGATAGCGGTATTGTACCGGGAACGGCGTTTGAAGATATTCCCGATGATTGGACTTGTCCGCTTTGCGGAGTAGGCAAAGATCAATTTGAGCCGGAAGAAGAATAAATAAAAATGTACAACAAAAGACCTGTTGCCGAGAATATTTATTACGTCGGAGTCAATGATCGTCAAAAAAGTCTGTTTGAAAATTATTTACCGATACCGGAAGGAATTACTTATAATTCTTATTTGATCATTGATGAAAAAGTTGCGTTGATTGATACGGTAGATATTTCTTTCGCCGATGTTTATTTTGCAAAAATAGACGCCGTTCTTAACGATCGGCCGATTGATTATCTGATTATCAATCACATGGAGCCCGATCATGCCGGAGTCATCGGTTTATTGAAGCAAAAATATCCGATGATTCAAATGGTTGGTAATGCCCGAACTTTTGATATGTTAAACGGCTATTTCGGTATTTCTACCCGATTGCATGAAGTGAAAGAAGGCGGTTCGTTGTCGCTGGGCAAGCGAACGTTAACATTTTATATGGCGCCGATGGTACATTGGCCGGAAGTGATGGTCACTTATGAATCCAAGGATCAAATCTTGTTTTCTGCCGATGCTTTCGGTTCATTCGGAACATTAGACGGCGATTACTTGGATACTTTTATTTCTGCGGACAGATACCGGAACGAATTGCGGCGTTATTATGCCTGCATTGTCGGTAAATACGGTTCTCCGGCACAAGCGCTGTTGAAAAAACTTGCCCTGTTAGAGATTCAAACGATTTGTCCTACACACGGGCCGGTTTGGCGGCAAGAGATAAAGAAAATAATCAATCTGCACGATCAATGGAGCCGGTACGAAGCGGAAGAAGACGGTGTGGTTATCGCTTTCGGTTCGATGTACGGCAACACGCAACAGTTGGCCGAAGCGATTGCGGAAGGGTTGGTTTCCGAAGGAATAAAAAACACAATCATTTACAATGTATCCAAAACGGATACATCGTTTATCCTCTCGGATATTTTCAAATACAAAGGATTGATTATCGGCAGTCCGACTTATATGAACGACATTTATCCGCCGGTGGAAAACCTGCTTTTCGCCATTAAACATCGGGGAATCAAAAATCGTTTATATTCGTGTTTCGGTTCTTTTTCTTGGGCCGGAGCGGCTGTGAAACAGTTAACGGCATTCGCAAATACGATGGGATGGGAATTGGTCGGTACGCCTGTCGAAAACAAACAGGCTGTTTTTTCGGATAAATATCAAGCGGCATTCGAATTGGGACAAACCTTTGCGAACCGGATGATTTCATTGCGATAATCATCCGGCTTCCGGTTTCAACA
>WRFZ01000138.1 GCA_009778655.1 Candidatus Azobacteroides sp. | reverse complement strand
TATCCTTTGTCTTCACATACCTCCCACAAATTATCCTCAGACTCTTCCATGGGCTTTATCCGGACTTGTAAACATAACCGTTAACAATCAGTTATACAGTAATTGTATAGTTACAAATTCTATCCTGACGGCAGTAAGCGGCGGTTATCCTACGCCCGCAAACTTCTTCACGTGTAAATTAAGTGGTGGCGGGGATACATGGTTGTTGTTAGAGGACAATTCGGGAAAAATCCGGGCTTTCAATGATGACGGAGGTACGACATCCGACGGTTATTCGTGGGGAAACGCCTCAAGAATAAAAACATACCTGACAAACATCAGTGCGGGATATGTTTTTTCATACAGCTCAAACAACCCGGTTCTTGAGTGTGATCTGTATATGGGTTTGGCACCACTGCCAAGTTCTTTTAAATTATTATCCGATTTCCCAAACTTGAAGACAAATAGTTCATTTGTATCCGACACCGTAACAACTGCGCTTCCGGGACAATCGGGTTATTATGTTTGTTATGATTGGTCGGTGGGGCAAAAATCTTATTCAGGTTACCCTAACATTGGAGAAGACAGGTTTCTTCGTAATTGGGATTATTACTATGCTGCGTATGGTTATATTCCTCTCTCTGTCGGTGAAAATACCGAAAATGCCGCTATCGCAATATGGGGGTCTTTCAAAGACAGTGAAAATGTAGTGTTTTCTCATGCAATGATAAGAAAAAATTCAAAAGATCCGGGGCAACCGCACGGATTCGAATGGGAAAGTAAAATGTCTAATTACCAAAGAATTATGCATACGAAAGAGGCTTTATCCGGTGGTAATTGGGGAAATATTATCCGTTATTATAAACCGGACCCTAACAGAACTGTCAGTTCCGTTATACCGGCTCCCGAATCTGTTTTTTCCGCATCGGATTTGAACAAGATTGCTGCACTGAAAAACCAAATTCCCGTAGCCGTACTGTCCGGTTTTGAAGAAAGATATCATTTATGGGAAAAAACATGGAGCAGACCCGAATTGTCTGTTTACAACAATCCTTTCAGATATGCCGAATCGTCCGAATATGAAAATTTGTTGGAGTATTGCATGAAATACGGAAAAGTTATATGGCCCCTCTTGTTTGAAAAGCTTACCCCAAAAGATATTTTTGTTATCAACCTGCTGAAAGATATAACTTGCAGTGACAAAAGAAACTTTTTCGATGACATTAAGCCGGTTCGCAAAAAAGATGAACTTTTTCCATCCACACACTCGGTTTTGGTAGATTACTGTAAAGGACTATTGGTAAAAGAAGAGGCAAACATACAGAATGCCATCCGGAATATTTCTATTGCGGAAAAAGGAAATTTGGAAGTAAATATCAGCGTTAACGGCCGGGAAATTCTGCTAAATCTATCTTCGATAATAGGTGATAAAGCTTCTGTAACGATTTACAATGTTTTTGGAGGACTTGAATATGAGATAAGTTATAATTTATCGAAAGGAAATCAAATTCTCGCGATTAATACTTCAAAATTGAAGAAAGGAATATATATTGTACAAATAACCATTGGAGGTGAATCACTATCGCAAACAATCGGTATTTGAATCATGAGAAAATTAATATCATTAAGCATAGCGCTGATAGCGGCCGGATTTTTCGCCGCCGTTGCGCAAAATAATTTTACGGCGCAAGAGCGATTACTGCGACCAAACGCAAGATTCGAATATCCGAATTTTGAAAAACTGAAATTACAGACATCGAAAAAAACAAATCCCGTATCGGAATGGTGGGTACCGGATACGGTATATGTCTTTTCTAATGATCATGGAACGGAAATGGTCGAACGAAATATTTTCGAATACAATTCGCAAGGATTATTGGCGGTAAACATCGGACAATCGTGGAGAAACGATTCATGGGAAAATGTCTTTCTGGTTGCTTATACTTACGATTCAAACAGTAATATACTTACTTGTTTGCAACAAAGATGGGGAAATAATTCATGGGTAGATAGCTATTTATTTACTTATACTTACGATTCCAACAATAATATGTTAACCGAATCAGATCAAATATGGAGAGGTACTTTCTGGGTAAATAGTTCATTATATACTTATACTTACGATTCCGACAATAACATGCTTACCTGTTTATACGAATATGGAGATTCTTTTCAGTTGGAAACTTATACCTATGATTCCAACCATAATGCGCTAACGTTTCTACGGCAGTATGGATATGGGCAGAATAATTCATGGCAAAATATCTCGACATTTACTTATACCTACGACTCCAACAATAATATGCTTACCGGTCTGCAGCAAAGCTGGCAAAATAATTCATGGCAAAATATCTCGGCGCAGACTTATACTTATGATTCCGATAATAAGGTACTAAATGAATTACGCCAAAGTTGGGAAAATAATTCATGGGTTAATTCTAATCAAGATACTTGCACTTACGATTCCGGCAATAATTTGTTGACCAAATTATACCAAGGTTGGAGGAATAATTCATGGGCAGATGGCTATTTATTTACTTATACCTACGATTCCAACCATAATTTGTTAACCGAATTATACCAAAGTCGGGAAAATAATTCATGGGTTAATTACAGACGGACCCTGATGATTTATGATGAAAACGGGAACGGTATATCGGCAGAACGTTGGTGGTGGGTAAATGAAAGCTGGCAACCTCCGCTTTATGCTAACACGGAACGTTTGTCGCTATATTATAATAATATGCAAAGCGTTTTTGAGTGCGTGGACTGTGATAAGATAACGGCATCTTATATAAAAGTATCCGACCTTAATACTTCTGTGGAGCCGGTTGCAATACCGGAATCAGACGCCGCTTCCATTTATCCCAACCCGACCACGGGAGAATTACGAATCAAAAATTACGAATCGGGAATTAAGGATATTCAAATTTTTGATCTGGCAGGGAATAAGCTTCCGTTACGTATGGAAACGGGGAGAGATGCGGTTGATATTTCTCACCTGTCGCCTGGAATGTATTTTATACAAATAACAACCGAAAAAGGCGTTGTTACAAAAAAAATTGTAAAAATATAGGGGATCCCGAGTCAAGCGAGGAATGACAGATTGTTTTATACGAGGAAGTAACTATTATTAAACGAAACAAATTACTTTATCATGAAAAAAATAGTATTATTAAGCATAACACTGATAGCGGCAGGATTTTTCGCTGCCGTTGCGCAAAATAATTTTACGGCGCAAGAGAAATTGTTGCGACCAAACGCAAGCTTTGAATATCCGGATTTTGAGCCACAAAAATTACCGGCGTTGAAAAAAACAAATTCCGGATCGGATGGGTGGATACCGGATACGGTGTACTGCTTTATGGGTGGAATAAAAAATATTCGAAACATTTTCGAATACAATTCGCAAGGATTATTGGCTGTAAGAACCCAACAATGGTGGCAAAATTATTCATGGGTAAACGGTTATTCATATACTTATACTTACGATTCCAACCATAATATGCTGACCGAATTGGTTCAAAGTTGGAGGAATAATTCATGGGTATATTTCTATTCATCCGCTTATGTCTATACCTACGATTCCAACAATAATGTGCTAACCAAACTGGAGGAAAACAGTTCTTTATATACTTATACCTACGATTCCGACAATAATATGCAAACCCGGACATACCAAATATGGGAAAATAATTCATGGGTTAACAGCTCCTTATCTACTTATACCTACGATTCCGATAATAATATGCAAACTCTGACATACCAAATATGGGAAAATAATTCATGGATTAATTCCGTTCAAATTACTCATACTTACGATTCCAATCATAATTTGTTGACTGAACTGTACCAAAACCGGGAAAATAATTCATGGGTAAATTCTGATCAAATTACTCGCACCTATGATTCCAATCATAATTTGCTGACTGAACTGTACCGGATGTGGGAAAATAATTTATGGGTTAATTACAGACAAAACATGATAATTTATGATGAAAACATGAATGGCATATCGGCAGAAAGGTGGTGGTGGTCGGGAGAAAGTTGGGAACCGCCGCGTAATGCAAGCATGGAAAGTTTAAGGTTGTATTATAATAACATGCAAAGCGTTTTTGAGTATTGGGGTTGTAATAAAATGACGGCATCTTACATAAAAGTATCCGACCTTAATACTTCTGTGGAGCCGGTTGCAATACCGGAATCAGACGCCGCTTCCGTTTATCCCAACCCGACCAGTGGAGAATTACGAATTACAAATTACGAATCGGGAATTAAGGATATTCAAATTTTTGATTTGATGGGGAATAAGCTTCCGTTACGTATGGAAACGGCGAAAGATGCGGTTGATATTTCTCACCTGTCGCCCGGAATGTATTTTATACAAATAACAACCGAAAAAGGCGTTGTTACGAAAAAAATTGTAAAAATGTAGGAGACCCCGCGTCAAGCGCAAGATGACAGATTGTTTAGATTTGGGATGAATGTTTTTTGATTAATTCGCCAATTCGGAAATAAATTTTATCCGGATCAATCGAATTTCCTCTTCGGTGTAGTTGCCGCCTAATTCTTCGATGGCTTCCTCCAGATTGTCGGTTTCCGATTCTTTGAAATATTGATACATATCTTCAATATGATCTTCGTCCATCACTTCATTGAGAAAATAGTCAATATTGATTTTAGTACCGGAATATACAATCGCCTCTATTTCGTCGAGCAATTCCGTAAATTCCAAGCCGGTAGTCAAAGCAATATCGTCTAAAGCCACTTTCCGGTCAATACTTTGTACGATGGATATTTTAAGTTTGGATTTATTAGCTACGGTTCGCACCCGTAAATCTTCCGGCCGTTCGATTTCATTCTCGGCAACATGACGCTTGATAAGCGAAATGAACTCCTGCCCGTAACGTTTCGCTTTTCCGGAACCTACGCCCGGAATGTTTTGCAACTCCTCAATTGTAACCGGATAGGTAGTCGCCATTGCTTCCAAGGAAGGATCTTGAAAAATAACATACGGAGGAACTTCAAGTTTCTTGGCTAATTTTTTCCGCAAATCTTTCATCATCGAATATAAAATCGGATCAACGGCACACGATGCACCGCCGCGCACCGGAGTTTCTTCCGACGGATCTTCTTCTTCAAAATCATTGTCTTTCGTTATGGTAAACGAAGTCGGATTTGCTAAATATCTACGCCCGGCCGCCGTCAATTTCAGCAGACCGTAGTTTTCAATATCTTTATCCAAATAGCCGGCGATCATCGCTTGTCGAATAACGGCGTTCCATGTTTTTTCATCTTCGTCTTTTCCGGAGCCGAAAATATCCAAATCATTGTGTTCATAAGACAATATCTCTGAGGTAGCTCTTCCTTGAAGGATGTTGATGATGTGATCTGCTTTAAATTTATCTTTCAGCAAGTCAACCGTTTCTAAGATTGAAATTAATAATTCTTTTGCTTCCACTTGTTTTTTAGGATTTAGGCAGTTATCGCAACTGCCGCAATTATCTTCAGTATATTCTTCGCCAAAATAATGTAAAATTACTTTTCGCCGGCAAACGGAAGTTTCGGCGTAAGCTTTTGTTTCTTCCAATAATTGTTTGCCGATTTCTTGTTCGGAAACAGGTTTTCCTTGCATAAATTTTTCCAATTTCAACAAATCCGCATGGGCATAGAAAACGATGCATTTCCCTTCTCCTCCGTCCCGCCCGGCTCGTCCGGTTTCCTGATAATAGCCTTCTAAACTTTTAGGAATATCATAATGAATAACATACCTTACGTCCGGCTTATCTATTCCCATTCCGAAAGCAATGGTCGCTACAATAACTTCAGACTCTTCCATCAAGAATGCATCTTGATTTTCGGAGCGCGTCTGAGAATCCATCCCGGCATGATAGGCCAACGCATTGATTCCGTTTGCTTTCAAAATCTCGGTAAAATCTTCCACTCTTTTCCGGGACAGACAATAGACGATTCCCGATTTTCCCGGATTGGCTTTAATAAATTTGACAATTTCTTTATCAATATCTCTGCCTTTTTGTCGCACTTCGTAGTATAAATTCGGACGATTGAAAGAAGATTTAAAAACAACCGCATCCATCATACCCAAGTTTTTCTGAATATCATGCTGGACTTTAGGGGTGGCCGTCGCTGTGAGAGCAATCAACGGGCGACGAGCGATTTCATTAATTATGGGCCGAATACGTCGGTATTCGGGGCGAAAATCGTGTCCCCATTCCGAAATACAATGGGCTTCGTCAATTGCATAGAATGAAACCGGCACCTGCCGGAGAAATTCAATATTTTCTTCTTTGGTCAACGATTCGGGAGCTACATACAACAATTTGGTTTTTCCCGATCGTATATCCTCTTTTACCTTATCTATTGCCGCTTTGTTTAATGATGAGTTAATGAAATGAGCGACCCCGTTGTCTTCGCTGAAATTCCGCATGGCATCCACTTGATTTTTCATCAAAGCGATGAGCGGTGAAATCACCAAAGCGGTTCCTTCCATTAAAAGTGAAGGCAGTTGGTAACAAAGGGATTTTCCGCCGCCGGTAGGCATGAGGACAAATGTATCTCTTCCGTCCATGATGCTGCGGATTACATTTTCTTGGTTCCCTTTGAAGGTATCAAAACCAAAATGTTTCTTAAGTTGTTCTGCCAAAAAATCTTTCTTCGCCATATATTATTTAAACCCCGTTCTTCAACAAACAAAGTTATAGTATTGTTTTGAAATAATCCCAATAATTTCTCATTTTTTTTATCTCATAATGAAAAATATTTACGGAATTGTTATACTCAGGCTGAACGTAATTTTGCGGAAGTTTCAATTTTTGATTTTGCATATTCCAAATCAACGCATAATTTATTCTTTCCGGAAGATGGTAACTCAAACATGGCATCAATCATAATGTCCTCTGTTATGGAACGCAATCCGCGCGCACCCAATTTATATTCAATGGCTTTATCCACAATATAGTCGAGTACTTCATCGTCTATCGTTAAGTCAATATCATCCATTGCAAACATTTTTATGTACTGTTTAATAATGGCATTTTTAGGTTCGGTCAGAATAGCGCGCAAAGCGGTTCGGTCTAAAGGTTCGAGGTAAGTAAGTATCGGTAATCGTCCGACGATTTCGGGAATCAATCCGAATGCTTTCAAATCTTGAGGAGCAATGTATTGCATCAGATTATTCCGGTCAATGTTGGCCGTTCGTTGGATGGAGGTATATCCTATTACCTGTGTATTCATGCGTTGGGCAATTTTCTTTTCAATTCCGTCGAAAGCGCCGCCGCAAATAAACAAAATATTTTTCGTATCCACCGGAATCATTTTTTGTTCGGGGTGTTTTCTGCCTCCCTGCGGCGGAACGTTAACAACCGAACCTTCCAGCAATTTGAGTAAACCCTGCTGTACGCCTTCTCCGCTCACATCACGGGTGATAGACGGATTATCGCTCTTTCGAGCTATTTTATCAATTTCGTCAATAAATACAATGCCTCTTTCGGTTGCTTTCACATCGTAATCGGAAACTTGAAGCAAACGGGTGAGAATACTTTCGATATCCTCTCCCACATAACCGGCTTCCGTCAAAACCGTTGCATCAACAATAGAAAAAGGAACCCTCAGCAAACGGGCAATGGTTTTTGCCAACAGCGTTTTTCCCGTTCCCGTTTGTCCGACCATAATGATATTTGATTTCTCGATTTCCACATCGTCGTTGCTGTCTTTTTGCATCAAGCGTTTGTAATGATTGTAAACGGAAACAGACAGATAGCGTTTGGCTTCATCCTGTCCGATAACGTATTGATCTAAAAAAGCCTTTATTTCTTTCGGACGGGGCAACTCATCTTTTGTAAAGGAAAATTTATTCCCTTTCTCCGCGTCGGTTCTTTCTTTGATCATTCCATAAGCGTGTTCGACACACTCATCGCAAATAAATCCGGTAATGCCGGCGAGCAATATTCTTAATTCATTTTCGGGTCGTCCGCAGAAACTGCAATGTTGTAGATACTTAGCCATCTTTGTTATCCTTTTTAAGTAGCACTTCATCAACCATGCCGTATTCTTGCGCTTCTTGAGCCGTCATCCAAAAATCCCGATCGCCATCCATCAAAACTTTTTCGTAGGTTTGACCCGAATGCTCGGAAATGATTGTGTAAATTTCCTTTTTGATCTTTAATATTTCCCGCGCCGTAATTTCAATATCGGAAGCTTGACCTTGCGCTCCGCCGAGCGGCTGATGAATCATTACCCGCGAATGTTTTAAGGCCGAACGGCAGCCTTTTTCTCCCGCTACCAACAAAACGGCGGCAAAAGAAGCGGCAATACCCGTGCATATTGTACGAATTTTGCAATTGATGTATTGCATGGTATCGTAAATCCCGTAACCGGCATAGACGGAACCTCCCGGAGAGTTAATATAGAGCGAAATATCTTTTCCCGGATCGGAGGTATCCAAATAAAGCAATTGCGCTTGAACGACATTTGCCGTATAATCATCAATTTGCGTTCCCAAAAAGATGATGCGATCGGCCATCAAACGAGAAAACACATCCAATTGGGTAACATTCATTTGGCGTTCTTCCAATATGTAAGGGTTCAGATATTCTCTTTCCGACCGAACGACATCGTCGAACACTTGACCGTTTATTCCTATATGTTTTATTGCATATTTTCTGAAATCATTCATTGTATTATTCTGTTATTATTTTTTAATTCAGTTAATCAATTTTTGAAATTCCTCCAAGGCTATTTCCTCGGGGCATAATGTGACTTGCTCTTTCAATACTTTTATCAGTTTATCTTCAAATATTTTATCTCCCAACGACCGATAGGTTTCTTTCTTTTTCAGCATTTCTTGAGCGTAGTTTTCCGCTAAATTGTCGGGAATATTATAGCCGTACTGCGCAAATTGGGCGCGGGTCGCTCGTTTGGCATATTCCTGCATCTCGCTTTCATCTATTGTAATTCCGTTTGCTTCAATCAAGTGTTCCTTAATCAAGTGGAATTTCAAATCTTCGGTAATTTTCGGATAGTCTTCTTCCACAGATTCCGCGGTTCGTCTCGAATCGGAAGCCAAAAGCCAACGTTTCAGAAAAGCGTCGGGAAATTGCAGGTCGGATGCTTTTCCTTCCAGCAACTTTCGCGCATCGAGAAGGAATTTATAATCGCTTTCGGGAATTAATTGTTGGGCTAAATCTTCTTTTATTTTATCGCGAAATGCTTTTTCCGAATCAACCGTCCCCGGTTCAAATACTTTATCAAACAATTCTTGATTCACTTCAGCTTCTTTATAACGAGTAATTTCGGCAATATCAAAAGAGAAGTCGTCGGTATGATTTTTCACTTCTTCCTTTTTTATTTTAAGAAAAGAGGCTAATTCCGCCTCATTTCCCTCGTAAGCTTTGTACGGATTGAAAACGATGACGGATTGTAATTTAGCGCTAAGGAACTTGGCCTTTTCTTCCTCATTTTTCATGTACGCCGGCATTAAAACCGCATTCTCATGCGTAATTCCTCCGGTTTTCGGTTCTCCGTTTTCGTTCAATTCAACGATATTACCTTTAACCATATCCTTATCTTCCACTTCTTCTACCGATTCATGATTACCGTATCGGGCTTTGAAATGTTCGATTTGTTTATCAATCATATCTTCGGTTACTTGAATTTGGTAGTACGGTATTTTGTCGTCCTTTGTCAATTGAACATCTATCGTCGGGGATAAACCTATATCGAAAGTAAATACAAAATCTTCTTGCTTATCAAAATCAATGGACGCCTGTTCTTCGGCAGGCAAAGGTTCGCCTAAAATATTCAACTTATTTTCCAAAATATAGTCGGAAAGACTTTTGGCTACCAATTTATTGATTTCTTCAACAAGTATGGATTTGCCGTATTTTTGACGAAGGAACGACGGAGGCGCCATCCCTTTACGAAACCCGTCAATGACGGCATTTTTCCGCAAATCTTTCAAAGAATTTTCTACTTCATTTACATAATCGGCTTTTGCGATTTCGATGGCGATTGCAGCATTTACCGAATCTGTCCTGTTTAATGTAACGTTCATTATTTATCTGTTATAATTTATTAATTTCCAGAATTTTATTTTTATATTTTATACAAAATATTGCAACCGAATGGACAAAGATAGTACATTCTTTCAAATATCAAAAACCTTTTTTAAATTTTATTTATTCGAATCGAATCGTCTTTGCCGGCGAAATTCCGGCAATCACGTAGGACGGACCTATTAACATTGCCAATATGACGAGAAGGGCGCCGACATTTATTGTTAAAACCGCAGGAATCGAAATATTAATAGGAACTTTCGTAAGATAATATACCTCCGGATTAAGTTTCAATATTCCGAAATAATGTTGAATCAAACATAAGCTTAAAGCTAAGATGTTTCCCCATAGCAATCCTTTTCCGATCAAAAAGGCGGAAAGATAAAGAAAAATTTTTCGGATACTTGCATTGTTCTGGCCCAAGGCTTTCAATATACCGATCATACCGGCTCTTTCCAGAATGATAATCAGCAGACCGGAAATCATGGAGAATCCGGCAACGACAAGCATCAAAATCAAAATTACGACTACATTCGTATCTAAAACGTTTAACCAATCGAAAATTTCCGGTTTTCTTTGTTTAATGGATTGCGTAAGATAGGTATTGCCCAAGCGGTCGTTTTGCGTTTGAAGCTCGAAATACAGCGAGTCGGCGGTTGCATCCAAGCGATTGTAATCGTTTATATATATTTCCAACCCGCTGACCATATCGTCATCCCATTGGTTTAATCGGCGAATTTGCTTTATATCCAGCAATACAAAAATCTTATCGTAATCCGAAAAATAGGTTTGATAAATTCCGGCTATGTGAAATTTTCGGGCGCGCGGCGGATCTTGGATAAAATAAGCCGTAAACGAATCGTTTAATTTTAAACTCAGTTTGTCGGCAATCGTTTTGGAAATGAGAACATCCGAAAGGGTTGAGTCGGAGCGAATATCCAAAACCGTTCCCTCGATCAGATTCGACCGGAAAAAATCCCAGTTGTATTGTTCATCAACGCCTTTGAAAATCACTCCTTGAAAATCTTCCGACGTTTTTATAATTCCGGGTTTGGTGGCAAATCGTTCGACCCGGAGAACATTGAACCGGCTTTGCAGATCATTCATTAAAGTATCGCTGACCGCAATCGGCTTCATTTCGTAGGAATGATTCATCTCAAAATTGCTGATTTGAATATGCGATCCGAATCCGATTATTTTCTCCCGAATTTCTTTCTTGAATCCGACGACTACCGCAACAGAAAGAATCATCACCGCTAATCCGATAGCGATACTGATAGTGGCCACTCGAATAGCCGGAGGAGAAACATTCTTGTTTTTTCCTCGATCTTTGTAGATTCGTCGGGCAATAAAAAATTCGACAGACATCGTCAGGCATTCACAAAAGCATGTTGCTCATTTTCGACAAATTGTAAACGATTGTATTCTTCCAACGCTTTTTCGAGAACCATCATCGCTTTCCGAAGATCTTCTTTTTGAAGAACGTATGCAATGCGCACTTCGTCTATCCCTAATCCCGGTTTGGTATAAAAACCTGAAGCCGGCGCCATGAATACGGTTTGTCCTTCGTATTCGAAATCAGACAAACACCACTCGCAAAACCGATCGGCATCATCAACCGGTAAACGAGCGATCGTATAAAAAGCGCCCATCGGTATAGGGGAATAAACGCCCGGAATTTTGTTCAACGAATCAATCAGAAAATTACGCCGGTCGAGATATTCCTCGTAAACTTCCCGCATGTATTCTTCCGAAACGTCTAATGACGCTTCCGCCACAATCTGTCCCAGCAAAGGCGGACTCAAACGCGCCTGACAGAGTTTCATCACCGTTTTATGCAATTCACGGTTATGAGTAATCAACATGCCTTCCCGGATTCCGCATTCGCTGTATCGTTTTGAAACCGAATCAATCAATACGACATTTTCTTCGATTCCGACCAGATGAAATGCGCTGACATACGGAGAACCGGTATAAATAAATTCCCGATATACTTCATCGGAAAAAAGATATAAATCGTATTTCTTCACCAAGTCTCGAATTTTATTCATTTCTTTCCTTGAATAAAGATAACCGGTCGGATTGTTCGGATTACAAATCAAAATTCCTTTGGTTCGTTTATTGATCAATTTTTCAAACGCTTCGATCGGCGGTAAAGCAAAACCCGTTTCAATGGTTGAGACAACCGTTCGTATGACCGCGCCTGCGGAAATTGCGAACGCCATATAGTTGGCATACGCCGGTTCGGGAACAATAATTTCATCGCCCGGATCCAAACAAGCCATAAAAGCGAAAAGAACCGCTTCCGATCCGCCGGTGGTGATAATAATATCGTCGGCACTTACATTTATTTTAAATTTGGAATAATAATGAACCAATTTTTCCCGATAACTCAGAAATCCGTTACTCGGACTGTATTCCAATATTTCCCGGTCTAATTTCCTGATTGCTTCGATTCCGACGGTCGGCGTAGGAATATCCGGTTGGCCGATGTTCAAATGATATACTTTCAAACCGCGAGCTTTTGCCGAATCCGATAACGGCGCTAATTTGCGAATAGGAGAGGCGGGCATTTCCAGCCCTCGTTCTGATATTTTTGGCATTTGAAATCTTTGTATTTTAAAAATTCAGCTGCAAATGTACAAGAATCCATTGTGATAACAAAATTAATATGTAATTTCGCGCAAATAAAAAAGTCATGCCATGGCATTATTAAAAAAAACGCCGATTCACACCATTTCATTTTTTTTATTTCTTTGCTCTGTTTCAATAAAAATGTATTCTCAAGGGCTTAAACCTAATCTGCGAGAGCAGCAATCGGATCCGATCGTTTATCCGGATACGGTTATTTTAAATTCGCCGGTTCTTCCCGTTATTTTCGATGCAACGCATTTGAATTTAGTACATGCGTTAACTCCGGAATGTCCGTTGACAAAACCGCTGTTTCCTCCGTTGCGTTTTACTAATCACAAGTTATTTGCCGATGTTTATCAAAAAAACGCAATTAATCGCTATGCATACGATTATGTGATACAAAATAATATAAAACAACTGAAATACACCATAGCCGATTTTACCGGAAAAGTAAAACCGGTGGAAAAAATAGGAACCAATATTTTTCAATTTTTATTTAAAGTGGATTATGAACCGGATTACGAAAAAGTAGCTAAACCGGAACGTTATACTCCCAAAAGAAGGTATTGGATATACAGCGGCAACCATAAGATTCAGCTTTCACAAAATTATATTTCGGAAAATTGGTACAAAGGCGGAGTGAAAAATGTCAATTTGATTAACCGACATAATCTATCTTTTAATTACAAGAAAAATAAATTTCAGACAAACAATCTTTTCGAGTGGAAATTGAACGTCTATACCAATCCGAATGATACGATCCGTTACGGCAGTATCGGAGAAGATTTGGTTCGAACTTACAGCGATTTCGGGATTCAAGCCATTAACAATTGGTATTATTCATCCAACATTGAAATTAAAACTCAGTTATTTAAAAACTACAAAGAAAATACCGATCAAGCGATTTCTTCCGCTTTTGCTCCGCTTTACGTTAATGTCGGTTTATTGGGGATGCGATACCAGATAGAAAAAGGATTTCCGAAAGTACGAGGAAAAAAAGTCAATTTCAATACGGATATTTCTCCTTTATCCGTTAAATACATTGCCGTTTTAAACAAAAATATTGATCCGCAACGATTCGGCATTGAGGAAGAATCTTGGCATCTCATCAATATCGGCTCAACCGTGAATGCCAAATTGGTGGTTTATTTTAATAAATACGTCAATTTTACTTCTCGTTTCTATTATTTTACCAATTACGAAACAATTACCGCCGAATTGGAAAATACCTTGAATATGCCGATTAACCGGTATTTTTCCACAGTCCTTTATCTCTTTGTCCGATACGACGATAATAAACAGATAACCAAGGATCCGACCTTGGGTTATTTTCAAATCAACGAGTTGTTGAGCTTCGGATTTAATTACAGTTGGTAAAGTCAACCGTACATCTGTCTTCGTCGAAATTCGGAACAAACAACGGCTGTCGCCATCGCTACATTCAGCGACTCGGTTGATTCGGCTTCAGGCGGATAATTGGGAATATAGAGTTTTCGGGTAATCCGGTTTTCAACCGGTCGGCTGATTCCTTTTCCTTCATTCCCCATCACAATCAATCCGGAAGACGATAACGGTTCCGTATAAATATTTTCTCCTTCCAAAAAAGTACCGTAAACGGGAATATCGCCTATCTCATTTAACCAATCGGGAAGCGAAACGTAGAATACTTGAACGCGAGCAATCGCACCCATCGTTGCCTGAACGGTTTTGGGATTATATACATCCGCCGTATCCGGAGAACAAATCACCCGGTTGATGCCGAACCAATCCGCCAAACGGATAATAGTTCCCAAATTACCGGGGTCTTGTATCCCGTCCAAAACCAAACTCAACTCATTTTTTATCGTTTCATTATCCAAAACCCGGTGCGGTTGACGAAAGACGGCCAATACGTCTTGCGGCGTTTTCAATAAACTGACTTTTTCTATGTCATTTTCTTCCGCAAGAATCAATTCGTTTGTCCGGACATCGCCTTGCATAGCTAACCATGAAGTCTTGGCTATCAGACATTCGCACTCGAAAAAAGGTAACAGATCCGTTACCGACTTGTTTCCTTCCGCTAAAAAACAAGCGGTTTCATTTCGGTATTTTTTCTTTTCCAACGAACGGATAAATTTAATTTTATTCTTACTTAGCATTTTTTTATTTATTTTTTTCAACAAAACTAAGAAACTATTTCGTAATACCCGTATCTTTGCAAACAAATTTTTAAAATAATTGCACGAATGAAGAATTTTAATCGCTATTGTTGGTTGGTTATTCCGATAATATGGATTTTGTATTCGTGCAATTCCACTAAATTTGTTGCCGATGGGGACTATCTTTTGGATCAAGTCACCATCGAATCGGACATTCCGAATTATAAAACACTTGAATTGAGACCGTATATCCGCCAACAACCGAATTTCAAAATGTTCGGATTGAATAAAACCCGGCTTCAGATATATAATCTGGCTGGGAAAGACAGTACAAAACGAATGAACCGCTTTTTGAAAAGGGTCGGTGAAAAACCGGCGATTTTTGATTCGACTTTGGTTACTAAAACCACCGGCGAATTACAAAAACTCTTTGTTAACATGGGTTATACCAATGTAGATGTTTCTTCGGTTACGACAATCAAAGATAAAAAAGCCCGAGTAACTTATCGGATTAAAGGAAATACGCCTTACCGTATTCGTCATTACTCATCTGTCATTAATGATGACAGTATTCGCAACCTGTTAACCAATGTTGAATCATTGCAGCGCCTTCCGGGAGAACCGGCTTCCGAACGCGTTTCATTAATAAAGGAAGGAATGTTGTTCGACAGAAATATCTTGGACCAAGAGCGGGATCGGATTTCTAACGTACTGCGAAACAGAGGCTATTTCACCTTTAACAAATCCTATATTTCGTATGACGCAACCGATAGCGCCCTTGTTGAAAATCAAGTAGATGTCAAGATGAGATTAGACCCGTTCAAGGAATTATTGCCTAACGGGACTTATACGGATACGCTGCACCGAAAATATTATTTAAATCATGTGTATATTTATTTGGATTATGATCCGCTCAAAATAAGTAAACTCAGCGATTATATAATTTCCGACAGCATTGTCAATAACAGATATACAATTTATTATCAAGGGAAAAAACCTACCATTCGTCCCGGAACATTACTGAACGGTAATTTTCTCGTACCGCAAAGGCTCTATTCGCAATTGCGGGAAGACGCCACCTATTCGTCTTATACGGCGCTGAACGCTTTGAGTAATATTCATATACAATATGATGAATTTCTAAGGAACGATACTGCGCTTTTGAACGCTTATATATTAACTATGCCGACAAAAAAGCAATCCGTCGGTTATTCGATAGAGGGAACAAATACGGCCGGTAATTTGGGAGTAGCTTCTTCCATTAATTATACGCATCGAAATTTATTTCGCGGGGCCGAGACATTTACGTTTAAAGTTCGCGGCGCTTACGAGGCTATTTCCGGCTTTAAAAATCCGTATTGGGAAATCGGAGGAGAAGCTTCCATTCATATCCCAAAATTTGTATTTCCGTCTGTAAACAATTTATTTTCAAGACGAATGCAAACTTCAACGGAATTAGCTTTGAGTTATAATCATCAAGCGCGTCCCGAATACGATCGAACCTTATTTTCGGGAGGAATCCGGTACATCTGGCAGCAACGGACGCCCGGAAGCGGCCAACATCAATTCGATCTGTTGGATATTGATTATGTTTATCTTCCGCGTATTGATTCTCTGTTTTTGAACCGATTGCCGCTCAATGCCCAATATTTCGGGTATTCCAATCAATTCATCGTAGGAACGGGGTATTCTTATACCCAAACCACATTCGATCCCATGCGAAAACAACGAAATGCACATTCCTTGCGCCTTTCTTTTGAATCGGCAGGAAACGCGCTTTATGCAGCAAATGCTTTGCTGAAAGCCAAAAAAGATGAACAAGGCTCTTATAAACTGTTTAATACCTACTTCGCCCAATTTGTAAAAGGAGACGTTGATTATGCACGAACCATTATTATTGATCATCAAAATTCCATTGCTTGGCGAATCGGCGGAGGAATCGGTTTTCCGTACGGTAATTCGGATATACTTCCTTTCGAAAAACGATACTATTCCGGAGGGGCCAACAGTGTTCGCGCATGGCAAGTTCGTGAATTAGGTCCCGGAAATTTTCACAGCGATTCCACTGATTTTTATGCTCAATCGGGAGATATGATGTTAAACGCCAATATTGAGTACCGTAGCCGTTTCTTCTGGAAATTCGAAGCGGCAGTTTTCATTGACGCCGGAAACATATGGACGATTAAAGATTATCCGGGTCAGGAAGGCGGCGTTTTCAAATTCAATTCTTTTTATAAGCAAATCGCGGCGGGCTACGGATTAGGATTGCGTTTGGATATGGACTTCTTCCTGCTTCGGCTTGATTGCGGATGGAAAGCGTATAACCCGGCGCTGAGCGGAAAAGAAAGTTGGGCTATTCTCCATCCGAATCTCAGAAATAACTGGGCTTGGCACTTCGCCGTAGGTTATCCGTTTTAAGGCTGAATCAACTCGGAATACCTTATCAAAAAGCGAAAAAAGGAATCAATTATTTGCATAGATAAAATAAAAGTATTTACTTTGCACTCGCAAAAAAAATAAGGTTCCTTGGCCGAGAGGTTAGGCGCCGGTCTGCAAAACCGTCGACGGCGGTTCGAATCCGCCAGGAACCTCTGCGCGTAAAAATCCGACAGTTTCAAAGGCTGTCGGATTTTTGTATTTTATAGGATAAATAGTCTTTGACAGGATAAGGATAGTAAATTGTTAATAAAAATAAAACCTCGACAGGGAGTAAATCCGATTTTATTTCTAACTTTGCACAATGAAGAATTGAAATCTAAAATAAATAAACATGAAAAATCTTTTCTCGCTCTTGACATTCTGTCTGTTGACAATTTTATTCGGCAATGAGGCCGTTGCACAACAGAAACCTCTTCCGCGAATCGGTATTGGCGGTATATCCATCGAATGCAGTACTTTCTCGCCGGCCGTTACTCCTTTGGATGCTTTCAATCAACTGGAAGGGAAAGCGCTTCTGAACAGTTATCCTTACTTGAGTCCCGATTCCGCTATGGGTAAAGGCGCCGTATGGCTCCCCGCCATGGTCTCGTCTGCGACTCCGGGAGGAATTGTTACTCGCGAAACATACGAAACGCTGGTCGGTAAAACGCTTGAACTTATCAAGGCAAACATGCCCTATGATGCATTCTTTTACCATATCCACGGTGCGATGAGTGTCGTAGGTCTTGATGATCCGGAAGGTGATTTCATAGAAAGAATTCGCGGAATTATCGGGAACGATCCTATTATTTCGACATCCATGGACCTTCACGGAAATGTTTCTCTGCGCCTCGCCGAATACTCGGATTTGATAACCTGTTATCGTATGGCGCCTCACGAAGATGCCGCAATTTCAACCCGTCGGGCAGTCGCTAATCTCTATGACCGCGTTACTTCGGGAAAGGGACGTCCTGCATATAAAGCTTGGGTTGCGGTTCCCGTACTGCTTCCGGGCGAGAGAACAAGCACCCGTGTAGAGCCGGGCAAATCGCTTTATGCCATGATCCCCGGCATTGAAGCGCTTCCGGGCGTTGTTGATGCCGCTATCTGGATTTCATACGCTTGGGCAGATGAACCTCGTAATCAAGGTATTGTAATGGTAGTCGGCGACGATAAAGAACAAGTCGGAACTTCCGCGAAAGCGATCGCCGAGAAATTTTGGTCGGTACGCCGTCAATTCGATTTCGAAGCTCCTACCCGATCGCTCAGTGAATGTTTAGACGCAGCTGTTGCAAGTAAGAAAAAACCTTTTTTCATCAGCGACATGGGAGACAACCCTACTGGAGGAGGGGCAGGCGATGTAACTTGGACGTTGGCAAGACTTCTGCAACGTCCGGAATTTAAAACGCCGAACGGAAAAACCGTCATTTACGCTTCTATCCCGGGACCGGAAATGATCGCGGCGGCAAAGAATGCCGGCGTAGGCGGTCATGCCGAAGCGATGGTGGGAGCTATCGAAGATAATCGTTTCGAGGGTCCCGTGAAATTATCGGGTACGGTTATGTACACCGGCGAGCAAGAAGCGGTTATTAAAACAGGTAGTATATACGTGATTGTGACGCAAAGCCGCGCGGCCTACCACTACGAAAAAGACATGACAGCCATCGGACTGAAGCCGCGCGAAGCGGACATAGTAATAGTCAAGCAAGGTTATCTTGTTCCCGATTGGTATAACATGCAAGCCGACTGGATGATGGCGCATACTCGCGGAGGCGTTGATCAAGATTTGGTGAATCTTCCCTACAAACGCATCGTCAGGCCTATGTATCCGCTTGATCCCGATATGCCGGATCCCGAACTCAATGTGATATTTGTACCTTCAGCGAAATACAGGTACGGCAGGTAGAATATTTTTCATATTTCTTTTATTCACATTGGCCGGAGTTATTATTAATTATATTTTAATACCCTTTAAAACCACAAGAGAGTTACAAAAATTGTAACTCTCTTTTTTGTGGTCCCACCAGGGCTTGAACCTGGGACCCCCTGATTATGAGTCAGATGCTCTGACCAACTGAGCTATAGGACCTGCTTATTTATAAAAAGCGATGCAAAATTACAATTTTTTTTGAACTTTACAAAATTTTATAAATAATATTTTATAAATATCTTATAATCAATGATATTTTTATATGT
>WRFZ01000137.1 GCA_009778655.1 Candidatus Azobacteroides sp. | reverse complement strand
TTTTAAATGGAGGTTTAAAACCTGCAATTGTTATTATTATAATAATAACTCTTTATAATTACAAGGCTGAAAGAATAAAGGTTTTTACGAAATATCCTTTGTCTCTGTGCCACCTCTGTTCCTTTATCAGTACCTGTTTTTGTTTTTTTTATAATTGAAATGCAAAATTAATATTTATTTAAATAACTACCAAAAAATTTAACATAAATTTGCATCAATTTTAAGATTTAATCTAAAATTAAGCAAGATTCCTTCAAGGTAAAGGCGCTAAATGAAAATGTTAAGGAAAAAGTATTTGGAAAAATATTGCACATTCGCGAGGTATAATCATTATTTTGTTTATGAAAAAAGTGATATGAATTTGGTATTTAAATAAAAAAAATTCATCTTTTTTATTCCGAAATTTGCAAATATGAAAAACACTTTCTACCTTTGCCTCGCATTTTGAGAGTTAGTAATATTTACAAATGAATAATTTTTCTGCATACGGTTTGTCACTCATTATTATCGGTATTCTCTTGCAAACGGCAAGTTGAAGCGGGGACGGTATGTAATATATAAAGAATAAATAGGAAAAACCTTTCTCGCTTCAATCGGGAAAGGTTTTTTTCATTAAATATAAACACAATTATGGATAGACTTTTTATTTTCGACACCACCTTGCGCGACGGCGAACAAGTGCCGGGTTGCCAATTGAACACCATTGAAAAAATTCAAGTGGCGCAAGCGTTGGAAAAATTAGGGGTAGATGTCATCGAAGCGGGATTTCCTATTTCCAGTCCGGGAGATTTCAATTCGGTCGTGGAGATTTCAAAAGCGGTCACTTGGCCTGTGATTTGCGCCCTTACTCGCGCCGTGGAGAAGGATATTGACGTCGCTGCAGAATCGCTGAAATTCGCTAAACGGAAGCGGATTCACACCGGCATCGGTACTTCGCCTTATCACATTAAGTACAAATTCAATGCTACGCAAGATGAAATACTCGAACGCGCGATTGCTTGCGTCAAATATGCCAAGAAATACGTGGAAGATGTGGAATTTTACTGCGAAGACGCCGGTCGAACCGACAATGTTTATTTGGCATCGGTGGTAGAAGCTGTGATTAATGCCGGCGCGACGGTAGTGAATATTCCGGATACCACCGGTTATTGCCTGCCGGCGGAATACGGCGATAAAATCAAATTTCTGATGGAAAATGTGAAAAATGTTCATAAAGCCGTTATTTCCACCCATTGCCACAACGATTTGGGAATGGCTACCGCCAATACGATGGCCGGAATTATCAATGGAGCGCGTCAAACGGAAGTAACCATCAACGGAATCGGCGAGCGTGCCGGAAACACGTCCCTCGAAGAAGTCGTGATGATACTCAAAAGCCATAAAGAATTGGCAATCGAAAGCAACGTCAACACTCCACAGATTTATCCGATAAGTCGCTTGGTTTCAAGCTTAATGAATATGCCGGTTCAACCGAATAAAGCGATTGTCGGACGAAACGCATTCGCGCATTCTTCGGGCATTCATCAAGACGGCGTCTTGAAAAATCGGGAAAATTACGAAATTATTGACCCTACCGATGTAGGTATTGATACAAATACGATTGCATTAACCGCTCGCAGTGGACGTGCAGCATTAAAACATCGTTTGCATATTTTGGGCGTAGATCTTTCGCAAGAAAGGTTGGAGCATGTCTATGAAGAATTTCTTCAATTGGCCGATCGGAAAAAAGATGTCAACGACGATGACATTCTTTTACTTGCCGGAAAAGAACGCACCGAATCGCATCGGATTAAATTAGAATATCTGCAAGTGACTTCGGGTGTGGGAATCCAATCGGTGGCAAGTCTTTGTCTGAATATTGCCGGCGAGAAATTCGAAGCGGCCGCTTCCGGCAACGGTCCGGTGGATGCGGCCATCAAAGCCTTGAAACAGATTATTCATCGTCAGATGACCATTCAAGAATTTTTAATTCAAGCAATTGATAAAGGAAGCGACGATGTGGGAAAAGTCCACATGCAAGTCGAACATAACGGAGCCAACTACTACGGATTTTCGGCGAATACCGATATTATTGCCGCTTCCGTAGAAGCGTATATTGATGCCATTAATAAATTTGTAAAATAAAGCGCTATGGGAAAGACATTATTTGATAAAATTTGGGACAAACATGTAGTGACGCAAGTTGAAGACGGTCCCACTCAATTATACATTGACAGGATGTATTGCCACGAAGTCACCAGTCCGCAAGCCTTTGAAGGGCTTCGTCTGAGGGGATTAAAAGTTTTCCGTCCGAAACAGATTACTTGCATGTCCGATCATAATATTCCGACCTTGAATCAAGAACTTCCGATTCAAGATCCGATTTCAAAAAAACAGGTGGAAACCTTGGATAAAAACGTCAAAGAATTTGACCTTGAGTACTATCCGGTGGGTCACGAATTGAACGGTGTCACGCATGTAGTAGGCCCGGAAACAGGACTTTCCCTACCCGGAATGACAATCGTTTGCGGCGATTCTCACACATCAACGCATGGCGCTACGGGAGCGCTCGCATTCGGAATCGGCACCAGCGAAGTGGAAATGGTTTTGGCTACCCAATGCGTGTTCCAATCCCGACCGAAAACCATGCGAATCACTCTTAAAAATCGGCTCAAACCGGGCGTTTGCGCAAAAGATATGGCGCTTTATGTTATATCAAAAATGAAGACCGGAGGCGCAACCGGCTATTTTGTAGAATACGCCGGAGAAGCCGTGAAAAGCCTTTCCATGGAGGGACGTTTAACGCTTTGCAACCTTTCTATTGAAATGGGCGCACGCGGCGGCATGATCGCTCCGGATGAAACCACCTTCGAATACATCAAAGGTCGTCGGTTCGCTCCGGAAGGAGAAGCTTGGAGTAAAGCTTTGGCTTACTGGAAAACTTTGCCGTCGGATGCAGATGCCGAATTTGACAAGGAAATTGTTTTCAATGCTGCCGACATCGAACCAACGATTACATACGGCACCAATCCGGGCATGGGAATGGGAATCAATGACACAATTCCTACCTTGGAAGCCGTTGAAGAATCTTCTCGTACCTCGTATCTCAAAGCATTGGAATACATGGGATTTCAACCGGGAGAAAAAATGATCGGGAAACCGGTTGATTATGTCTTTCTGGGAAGTTGTACCAACGGACGAATTGAAGATTTCCGCGCGTTTGCCCAAATAGTAAAAGGAAAGAAAAAAGCGAAGAGCGTAGTCGTCTGGTTAGTTCCGGGTTCGTGGAACGTTGTCAAACAAATTAAAGAAGAAGGCTTGGATAAAATCTTGAAAGCCGCCGGTTTTGAAATTCGTCAACCGGGATGCTCCGCCTGTTTGGCGATGAACGACGACAAAGTTCCTTCCGGAAAATATTCCGTATCAACATCCAACCGTAATTTCGAAGGCCGACAAGGTCCGGGCGCAAGAACCATTCTCACCGGTCCGCCGGTTGCGGCAGCTGCGGCTATAACAGGTTGTATAACAGATCCGAGAACAATTTGCTAATAATAGAAAATATGGAAAAATTTATAAAACTGACAAGTACGGTAGTACCGTTACCCATCGAAAACGTTGATACCGATCAAATTATTCCGGCTCGATTTCTGAAAGCCACTTCCAAAGAAGGTTTCGGTGACAATCTCTTTCGCGATTGGCGATACGACAAAGACAACCGTCCGATTGAATCTTTTGTATTGAATAATCCGACTTATAAAGGCGAAATTTTAGTCGCCGGTAAAAATTTCGGAAGTGGTTCAAGTCGTGAACATGCAGCATGGGCCCTTGCCGGCTACGGATTTAAAATCGTCGTTTCCGGTTCCTTTGCCGACATTTTCAAAAATAACGCCATGAATAATTTCGTATTGCCGATAGCGGTATCGGACGATTTTTTGGCGGAAATATTTCAATCAGTTGAAAAAAATCCACAAGCAACATTAACCGTTGATTTGGAAAATCAATTGATTACAAACAATGTCACCGGTAAATCAGAAAAATTTACTATCAGCGCATACAAAAAGGAATGTTTTTTGAAAGGATTTGACGACATTGACTACCTGTTGAATAAAAAAGAAGTCATTGAAGCGTATGAAAAACGAAACAGTTGAAATACTCGATACGACTTTACGGGACGGCGAGCAGACTTCCGGCGTTTCTTTCGCCGGAACGGAAAAATTACATATTGCGCGTCTGTTGATTGAAGATTTAAACGTTGACCGAATAGAAATCGCTTCGGCCAAAGTATCCAACGGAGAATTTGAAACGGTGAAGCGAGTTTCCAAATGGGCTGCCATAAACGGTTACCTCAGCCGAATCGAAGTTTTGGGTTTTGTGGACGGTGACATTTCATTGAATTGGGTAAAAAGCGCCGGGTGTAAAGTAATGAATCTGTTGTGTAAAGGTTCATTGAAGCATTGCACGGAACAACTTCGAAAAACATCCGAACAGCATCTGCTTGATATTTGCTTGGTTTTAGACCAGGCGGAAGAAATGGGAATTGAAATGAATATCTATTTGGAAGATTGGTCGAACGGGATGATAAATTCCCCCGACTATGTTTTCTTTTTAACGGATAATTTGAAAGACAGAAATATCAAACGCTTTATGCTTCCGGATACTTTGGGAATCCTTAATCCGGTCAATACGGAGCAATTTTGTAAACGAATGATTGAACGGTATCCGGATATTCGATTTGATTTCCATGCGCATAACGATTATGATTTGGCTGTCGGGAATGTATTTTCCGCAGTTCATGCCGGGATTAAAGGGATTCATACTACGATTAACGGATTGGGTGAAAGAGCCGGAAACGCGCCTTTGGCAAGTGTTATTGCTGCTCTTCACGACCAATTGAATATTAAAACCAAGGTAACGGAAAATAATTTAAACAAAGTCAGTCGTATTGTTGAATCCTATTCGGGTATCCGCATTCCGAATAATAAACCGGTAATCGGTGACAACGTATTTACCCAATGCGCCGGCATTCATGCTGATGGAGACAACAAAAACAATCTCTATTGCAATAACTTATTGCCCGAACGATTCGGTCGTGCTCGCGAATATGCTTTAGGAAAAACTTCCGGGAAATCCAATATTAAGAAAAATTTGGAAACTATAGGAATTGATTTGGACGAAATCTCTATGAAAAAAGTCACCGACCGAATCATCGAGTTGGGCGATAAAAAAGAAATTGTTACTCAAGAGGATTTGCCTTATATCATCTCGGATATTTTGCATACGCAAAATTCCGATAGAATAAAAATGATCAACTATTCATTGTCATTGACTCACGGACTACGTTCGACAGCTACGGTACGTATTGATATTGACGGAAAAGAATATGAACAATCGTCGCCCGGCGACGGTCAATACCATGCTTTTTCAAAAGCGTTGTGGAAAATATATACGCAATTGGAAAAACCGAAACCGGCTTTGGTTGATTACAACGTTTCCATTCCGCCCGGAGGACGCACGGATGCATTGGTTCAAACGACAATTGTATGGAATTTTAAGGGCAAACAATTTAAAACCAAAGGATTAGATGTTGACCAAACCGAAGCGGCAATCAAAGCAACCGTCAAAATGTTGAATATGATTGAAAATATGTAAATTTGAAGCGTTGTTTACCGAAAATGCCGTATATTTGCGGTATAATATTCATTAAAATCAGAATTAAAATATGAACAAAAGACTGACGATTGCGCTCGTAGCGCACGACCAACGAAAAGCCGATATGGTAGAATGGACGGTATTTAATGCCGAAACTTTGGCTAAACATATGTTGGTTTGCACAGGCACAACCGGAGGGTTGATAAAAGCAGCCTTTGAAGAAAAAGGAGTTGATGCCGAAATTATTTGCGTACATTCCGGACCCTTGGGAGGCGATGCTGAAATCGCAGCAATGGTAGTGGGCCATAAGATCAATCTGGCCATCTTTTTGATTGACGATTTGAGTCCGCAACCGCATGAAGCCGATATACAAATGTTGCTCCGCCAATGCCGGATTCACAACGTACCGATCGCCTGTAATCGCTACAGCGCCGATTTGATGATTACCAGCACTTTATGGGATAATGACAGTTATGTGCCTACGGTTCCTAAATATGTTAAATTTGTCAGAGAATGAAGTTAAATATAGCGGTTTTACCCGGCGATGGCATCGGTCCGGAGATTGTTGCACAGGCATTGAAAGTAACCTCAACCGTTTGTCGGAAGTTCGGACATGAATTGAGTTACAAAGAAGCCCTTACAGGCGCTGCCGCCATAGATGCCGTCGGAAATCCTTATCCCGAAGAAACCCATACGCTTTGTATGGAATCGGATGCTGTTTTGTTCGGCGCCATCGGTTCTCCGAAATACGATAATGATCCTTCGGCCAAAGTTCGTCCGGAACAAGGTTTATTAACCATGCGTAAACGCTTGGGATTGTATGCCAATATTCGTCCGGTGACAACATTTCCGTCGTTAATTCATCAATCGCCGCTTCGATCCGATTTGGTTAAAGGCGCCGATTTTATTTGTATCCGTGAATTAACGGGAGGGATTTACTTCGGTCGTCCGCAAGGCAGAAGCGAAGACGGACTTACCGCTTACGATACTTGCGTTTATACGGTTGAAGAAATTGAGCGGATTGTTCGCTTGGCTTATAATTTCGCCTTGAGACGTCAAAAGAAATTAACGGTGGTTGACAAAGCTAATATTTTGTGTACTTCCCGACTTTGGCGACAAGTATCCCAACGGGTTGAAAAAGAATTTCCGGAAGTAACCACCGAATACATGTTTGTGGATAATGCCGCAATGCAATTGATACTGAATCCGAAGCGCTTCGATGTCTTGGTTACGGAAAATATGTTCGGTGACATTCTTACCGATGAAGCTTCGGTAATTACCGGGTCGTTGGGCATGTTGCCTTCCGCATCAATAGGTATTCACACTTCCGTATTTGAACCGATTCACGGCTCCTATCCTCAAGCTGCCAGAAAAAACATCGCCAATCCTTTGGCGACGATTCTTTCCGCCGCGCTGATGTTCGAATATGCCTTTCATTTACCCGACGAAGGAAAAGCCATTCGTGATGCGGTTGACGCTTCATTGAATGAAAAAATTGTCACCGAAGATATTGCAGAAAAAGGAAAAGCGTATAAAACATCGGAAGTCGGAGAATGGATTGCCGATAAAATTTTGAATCAGAAAAAATAAATATATCTAAATTACGATTTAAAATTTAAGAAAAAATAGTACCGACGAAATCTGCTATGAGGTTGATTGTTTGGAACTGATTACGGATGACGAATTATGGACTTTATCCAAGTTCGCGAATTGCTTTTTATACGATAAAATCGAGTTGTAATTTTGAATATAAAAGAATGGAAAGTTATGGAATATGCATTACAATTAAGTATGAATCAATTGTTGAGTGTAATAAAGACATTACCTGTTAATGAGAAATCATTTTTAAAAACATGTATTGAAAAAGATATAGCCGAAGATAAAAGGCAAAATAATATTACTCAATTGCTTTTGGCGGGTCCTACTATGTCTGATGAGCAATATTTGTCATACCAACAATTAAGAAAGGATTTTAGAAAATGGTCAAAGAAACTATTTTAATTGATACTTCCTTATTCATAGATTATTATCGCAAGCAAAAGAAAGAATCAACAGTTTTAGTGAAATTGTCAGAAAAGTATAACTTTGCAATTTCTGTAATAACAAAGTTTGAATTGTTAGTTGGCGTTCTGACAAAGGAACAATACACTTTTTGGAATAATATTTTCAATGACTTGACTGTTTTTCCTATCGTTGATAAAGAAGTTGAACGTTCTGCGGAAATAGTTAAATATCTGAGAAAAAACAATAAAATGATAGGCCTTCAAGATATTTTGATTGCGGCTACTGCTATTGAAAATAATTTAGGAATGGCGACTCTTAATCATAAAGATTTTGTAAGAATCCCGGACTTGAAACTTTTATCCGTAATAAATTAACAAATGAAACACCTTATGAGTTCTCCCGGAAAGTTCCCGTCGGCATTTTCGAAGGTTTGGAAATTGACGTGAAAGAATTATTTGAAGATTGGATTCAAAAAAATTGTCCTCTCGCGCGTGACGCGGAATACCATGATGAATTAACCTTTTTAATGAATTGCAAGTCAAGCCTAATTCTCCCTTAAAAAAACAGCTGCAATTGAACCGCTAATGCGTTATTTTTCCCCACCTCTTTGTTGTCGCTATAAATATAATTCACCTGTATGCGCGACAAATAGGCAAAATAATAATTGACTCCGAAAGTTAAATCGCCTATATGATTGTTTTTAACTTCAGTATCACTATTATAATAATCATATTTATAATAATCATATTTTCCCAATACTTCCCATTGATTCGGAATAAATTTCCATAAAAGCAATCCGTAACATCCGTTCCGTTTTATCCCTCCGTCTTTAGCTGATATGTATTCTGAACGACCGTATAATTGAGTTCCTTTATATTCAGCGCCGACAGTCCAGCGATTGGTATTAAGGTTATTATCTTCCGGAAGATGCCCTTGCGTTTGCAGGTAAGCGGGTAATTTTCCCGAATAAAACGAACCGCCGAATTTAAATGCTTTAATCGGATAAAAGTATGCGGTTCCGATAAAATCTTTGTGATTATTATTGTCTTTCACATTTATACCCGTCCCGTTGAAAAGTCCGGCATAGTATTCTATCCGAGAAAAGTCGCCGGTAGGAAATAAAAATCCGGATAATTGCAAGCCCGCATCACGTCCGGTTTTAGCAACGGATCTTCCATCGGGATCCCATTGATTATAATCGCCTGTACTTCCAATCATTGCCGCTACTAACCGGGAAGGATTAATTGTTTCAATCCGCGACAGAGATATTGGATTTTCAATAGTAAACGGCGTTTTGAACTGACCGAATCGCACGTTAATCGCTTTGGACGGTAACCACTCTCCGTAAAGTTCATACAATTTGGCATTCGGACCAAAATCATACATCAACATATACCCGAATTGATTATTTGCGCCTAATTTGCCGGTGGCAAAAAGGAATGCCCGGACAATATCAATGGAATTATTCGCAACTTCCGTTGTTATCGAACGTTCCGGATATTCATTGACATTGTACATAAGCTGTCCGTATCCGGAAAGTTGGAACGCTTCGCTTTGAAAGGCTTTCTTGTATTTTTGAATTTTACTTTCATTGCCCTGCGCGTACAACATTCCGATTGTCATAAGTGCACATAATGTAATTGTTAATTGCTTTTTCATAATCATTTTTTATATTTAGGCGGCAAATATATAAAAAAAATATATATTATTAACTAAATTACTGTTTTTTTAAAGAAATATTAATTTTATAGGATTATCTTATAAAAATACTCTATATGTTGATTTACACGCTTCAGTTAATCGAGAATCGAAAATCACAGGTTTAATTCCCGTTTTAGGATTTCGTATATTTCAGTCCATGGTTTGAGGTAAAATCGGGTTGATTCGTCGGCAAGTTTTCCAAATGTTTTTGAAGAATAAAAAAGGTCGGCAGCATTTTCTTCGTCAATACCACAATCAAGCATAAGCTGTTCGAGCAGCGGTTCACCGATTTCGGAAAGTTCGTACTCTATATCTTTCGGATTTCCAATATAATTAAGCATTTGCAACGAATTTACCGTACAAAAGCATATTTGATGATTGATTTCGTTATGTACCAGCATATCAAGAAATCTTTCTTTTGATATTTTCCCCTTCAAATACTTTGTAACGTTTCGGGAAATTTTATCGTCTGCAACGGGACCTTCAACTATATCATAATCATGTGCCTGATGACGTTTGTCTGCGTTACGGTTTAATACTACAAAATCAAGCCATTCTTCGTTATAATCATCAAAACGCAAAACCTTCAAATCAGTATCTTCGTAAGCATATTCGTCAAATTCATATTCTGTTACAATCGGCGTTAATTTACTGAATTTTGTAACTCTTTTTGCCATTTCTTCAGCTTGCGAACGAAGTTTTGTAACATAAAAGCCACGCCCGAAATCTCTGCTTGGCTTGCATCTTTGCAAATCAATAAGTGAAACTAACGTGTTACTGCCATGAAAAACTCTCATCGCAGACCTCCATTGCTACGACAAACTTCATAGATATCTCTGACTGCCCAAAAAGGGTTATCAGTATGTAAAGCCCACCAACACTCATTAAGATAATCCATTCCGCCATATTTTTTCAAATAAAAATAGGCATCTTGCGTATTCATTTTATAACTTGAAGCAAATTTTGGAATAATGAACGAGATAAAACTTATCTTGTCACTTGTCTGTTTATCTATTGCTTTCATATTCATTATCATTAATAATACAGCAAAATTACGAAATAATTTTCAATCAACAAAAGACAAACTCAAGTACGGATTTTCGTAAATTTGCTTTTTGTATTATCTTTGCACCGCAATTTTTGATTTTATAATATTTATGAAAAAAACAATGGTTATGATAGCTGCCGCTTTGTGCCTCTCTTGCGTCAATCAGAAAAATGAAAAACGGGAGGCTGAGCAAACGCCTTTTGATTACAATGTTGAAAGATTCGCCGATTTGGGCGTATTGCGTTACCAAGTTACGGGGTGGGATAATTTGTCCTTTGACCAAAAAAAATTAATCTATTGCCTGAATGAGGCAGCTTTGTATGGGCGCGATATTCTTTTTGATCAGAATAATCGCTATAATCTGGCTATTCGCCGTACATTAGAAGCTATTTATACTCAATATAAAGGCGACAAAACTACGGATGATTACAAAGCGCTGGTTGTTTATTTGAAGCGAGTTTGGTTTTCCGACGGAATCCATCACCACTACGGACAAGAAAAGTTTTTACCCGGTTTTTCGGAATCTTTTTTCAAAGAGGCGGTTCAATCATTAGACCCGACGCTTATTCCTACTCGCAAAGGTCAATCGGTTGACGATTTTCTGACGGAAATCATGCCGGTTATGTTTGACCCGACGCTATATGCAAAAAAAGTAAATCAAGACAGCAACACTGACGTGATTTTAAATTCCGCCAATAATTATTACGGGGAAGGCATTACTCAAAAAGAAGTGGAAGGCTTCTACAATGCAATGAAAAATTCGAATGATACTCAACCGGTTCCGTTCGGATTAAACAGCCGATTGGTGAAGAAGAACGGTCATTTAACCGAAGAAGTTTACAAAGTCGGAGGATTGTACTCGCCCGCTATTGAGCGAATCGTGTATTGGTTGGAAGAAGCGTCCAAATATGCCGAAAACGAACAACAAAAGCAAGTCATTAATTTATTAACGGATTATTATAAAACGGGGGCATTGAAAAAATACGACGACTATTCCATTGCTTGGGTGAAAGATACCGAATCAGTAGTTGATTTTGTAAACGGTTTCACCGAATCTTACGGCGACGCGCTGGGAATTAAAGCAAGTTGGGAAGCGTTGGTGAATTTCAAAGACTTGGAAGCCACTGCTTTGACCAAAGTAATCAGTGAAAATGCCCAATGGTTTGAAGATCACTCGCCGGTAGCTCCGCAATTCAAGAAAAAAGAAGTGAAAGGTATTTCAGCAAAGACAATTATCGCCGCCATTCTCGGAGGCGACTGCTACCCTACTACGCCTATCGGTATCAATTTACCTAATTCCAACTGGATACGCAAAGAATACGGCTCAAAATCGGTGACAATTACCAACATCACAGATGCTTACGACAAAGCGGCTGCCGGAAGCGGATTCAACGACGAATTTGTTTGCTGTGATTATGAAAAAGAACTTATCAAAAAATACGGCACGCAAACCGATAATCTGCACACCGATTTGCATGAATGTTTGGGACATGCTTCCGGTCAATTGCTTCCGGGAGTAGATCCGGACGCATTAAAAGTCTATGGCTCAACAATGGAAGAAGCCCGCGCCGATTTGTTCGCCCTGTATTATATTGCTGATGCTAAAATGTTGGAATTGGGATTATTAAATGATCCGGAAGCTTACAAAGCCGAATATTATAAATACATGAATAACGGGATATTGACACAATTGTCTCGTATCGAACCGGGGAAAGACATTGAAGAATCCCACATGCGCAACCGGGCTTTGATTACCCGTTGGGTACTGGATCACGGTCGAAAGGAAAATGTAATCGAATTACGTAAAACCAACGATAAAACATACATAGTTATTAACGATTACCCAAAAATGAGAATGCTGATCGGCGACTTATTAGCCGAAGTTCAACGAATAAAATCGGAAGGCGACTTTAACGCGGCGCAAAAATTAGTGGAACAATATGCCGTAAAAGTAGATCCCGATTTACATCAAGAAATATTGGAACGATACAATCGCTTGAATATCGCTCCTTACAAAGGATTTGTCAATCCGGTATATGAAGCGGTCAAAGATGCAAACGGTAATATTATTGATATAAAAATAAGTTATACAGAGGCATACGATGAGCAAATGCTCCGGTATTCCAGAGATTATTCTCCGTTGCCGACCTATAATGATTAATAATTGCGCCGATTTACTTTTGAATTTAAAAGGATTTATTTAACTTTGCCCCCCAAGAGTTAATCTATCAACGAATGGATAACGACAAAGTACTTGAAATTGTCAATCAGAAATTTACCGAATATCTCACGGAGAACAAGTGCAGAAAAACGCCGGAGAGATATGCGATACTGAATCTTATATACTCCGACCACCGACATTTTGATATGGATTCGTTGTACAAGGCGATGACCGAACAAAATTTCAGAGTCAGTCGCGCTACTTTGTATAATACGATGCAACTTTTATTGGAATGTAATTTGGTGCTGAAACATCAATTCGGACAAAATCTTTCTTTTTATGAAAGAGCATATAATAATGATATGCATCATCATTTGATTTGTACGAATTGCCATTCGATTCGTGAATATAAAAATGCAGAATTAAAATCCATTATTCAAAACAGAAAAATCAAAAATTTTACGCCTTCGCATTACAGTTTGTATGTTTTCGGATTTTGTAGTACTTGTGCGAGGCGTTTAAAAGTTAAAAACAAACAGTTAAAAGTAAATAAAGTATGAAAGTAGATGTAATATTGGGTCTTCAGTGGGGCGATGAAGGAAAAGGAAAAATCGTGGACGTTTTAACCCCCTCTTACGACCTTGTCGCTCGTTTTCAAGGCGGGCCGAATGCAGGACACACCTTGGAATTTGAAGGAAATAAATACATCTTACGTTCGATACCTTCCGGTATTTTTCAAGGAGGAAAAATCAATATTATCGGAAACGGTATGGTTTTAGATCCGGATCTGTTCAAAGCGGAAATAGATTCATTGGAAGCTTCGGGCCACGGTTTGACCGACCGCTTGTATATTTCCCGCAAAGCGCATCTGATTTTGCCTACCCACCGATTGCTCGATCAAGCGTATGAAACACAAAAAGGAAATTCAAAAATAGGAACAACCGGAAAAGGAATCGGCCCCGCTTATACGGATAAAATCAGCCGAAACGGATTGCGAATCGGCGATATAGAAGAACATTTCGAAGAAAAATACAAACAAGCGATTGCACGTCACGAAGCGATTTTGCATTCAATGAATTTTGAATATGATTTAAAAGCCTTGGAAAGCGATTGGTTCAAAGGAATCGAAAGTATCAAACGATTTAAATTAATTGATAGCGAACATTTTATCAACGAAGCGTTGAAATCCGGTAAAAAAGTACTGGCCGAAGGCGCTCAAGGAACAATTTTGGATATTGATTTCGGTTCTTATCCTTTTGTAACTTCTTCCAACACCGTATGCGCCGGCGCTTGTACGGGTTTAGGTGTTGCTCCTTCTGCTATCGGGGAGGTATATGGTATTTTCAAAGCCTATTGTACACGTGTGGGAAGCGGCCCTTTCCCAACCGAACTGACCGATTCCACCGGACAGAGAATGCGGGAATTGGGTCATGAATACGGATCGGTTACCGGAAGACCCCGGCGTTGCGGCTGGATTGACTTGGTTGCTCTCAAGTATGCCATTATGATTAACGGGGTTACTCAATTGATTATGATGAAATCGGATGTCATGGACGATTTCGATACCATCAACCTTTGCGTGGCCTACCAAATCAATGGCGTTGAAACGGAAGATTTTCCTTTTGAAATCAACGACTTGACCAGACCGATCTATGCAGAACTTCCGGGATGGAAAACCGATATGACAAAAATGCAGTCGGAAAACGAATTTCCGGAAGAATTTAATGCCTATTTGTCCTTCATTGAAGAAGTATTAGGCGTAAAAGTCAAGATGGTATCGGTAGGTGCGGACAGAGAACAGACCATTGTCCGATATACGGACTAAGGAGAGTCCGGCAAGATTTTTGAGAAGAAAAAATTAAAAAATAAAGTATAAAAAACAATCAACTATGTATTATTGGATAATAATAATCGGAATAGCTGTTGCAAGCTGGCTCGTTCAATGGAACTTAAAACGTAAATTTGAAAAATATTCTAAAATGCCGTTAGGAAACGGGATGAGCGGTAAGGATGTTGCGGAATTAATGCTCCGCGAAAACGGTATTTCAGACGTTCAAGTAGAGGCGACCAACGGGATGTTGACGGATCATTACAATCCGGCAAATAAAACGATTAATTTGAGTGAAAGCGTTTATTCCACTTGCAGCGTAGCAGCGGCGGCTGTAGCTGCACATGAAACCGGACATGCGCTCCAACATGCCATGGCTTACGGTCCGCTGAAATTGCGCTCGGCATTAGTTCCCGTAGTCAATTTTTCCAGTCAATGGGTAACATGGCTATTATTAGGCGGAGTCCTTCTGATGGGTAATGGCAGCCGATTCGGATTTACAGTCTTAGCAATTGCCGTGGGTTTATACGGAATGATCACTTTGTTCAGTTTCATCACTTTACCGGTCGAAATCAATGCAAGTCAACGAGCTTTGGCTTGGTTAAGCCGGTCGGGTATCACTAATTCTTACAACGACGAAGCGGCAAAAGACGCCTTGAAAGCGGCGGCTTATACTTATGTCGTGGCTGCTATCGGTTCTTTAGTCACTTTCTTGTACTATTTAATGATTCTGCTCGGCGGAAGGAGAAATTAAGTGAATAAAACAAAATTAAAAATAGTGGGAATCACTTTTAATCAAGTTCAAGCAGGCGCTTACGCTTTGATTTTGGCTGAAGAAGATGGAAAACGACGGGTTCCGATTATAATCGGAACGCCGGAAGCGCAATCCATTGCCATTTTCCTTGAAAATCTTCGTCCCCCTCGCCCACTTACGCATGATTTGTTTATTTCTCTCCTTCAATTGTTGAATATTACAATAAAGGAAGCCAATATATATAAATATGAAGAAGGCGTCTTTCATGCCGAATTGACTTTCAATGACGGAATGAAAGACTTTTTTCTTGATTCCCGCACGTCGGATGCCATCGCTTTAGCAATACGTGCCAATGCCTCGATTTACATGGCGAATGATATTATGAAAGACGTCGCTGTTGAATGGGAAGAAGAGGATATAAGTGAGGATATCGAACAACCGACACAAAAACAAGCCGTCTCTTTAGACAATTTAAGCCCGGAAAGACTTCAAAAATTATTGAATGAAGCTGTTGCGGCTGAAAATTATGAAAAAGCTTCTTACATCCGGGATTTAATTAATGAAAAAAACAAACGCCGGCAATAACGGTTAATTTAAGGCTGAAAGCCTTAAATTACCGGCATTAAATTATTGCCCTCAAACCGTACAGGTTGTCCGATTTCGGACAATTCATTTTTTTATTATCTGCTTATTATCAACAAATAAAATCTTTGGCACAACTCTTGTTCAATGAAAAGCAAAATCAATCGAACAGCTGAAAATGGACAGAGAAATATCATTACAAGATAGACGTAAATCGCTGAGAAAACAAATCTTTAAATACGGAGGAATTACGGTCGGTGCAATCATCGCTTTGTATTTTTTACTCGGTTTTTTACGTTCTTCTGCCAATTACAAAGACTTAGTCATATCAACGGTTGATAAGGGGCCTATTGATTTCAGTATCGGAGCCTCCGGAAAAGTAAGCCCTTTGATTGAGGAAGTCATTGTATCACCGATTAATTCACGAATATTGGAAGTCTATAAAAATCCGGGTGAAAAAGTGGAAAAAGGAGAGGTTATTCTCAAGCTCGAATTGGCATCCGTCGAGACCGAATATCAACAAAAATTAGACGAAAGAGAAATAAAAAAAAGCAGATTGGAGCAATCGGAAGTCAATTCCAACAGCAGAATTTCCGAATTAAAGATGCAAGAAAAGGTTAAAGATATGCAACTCAAACAGATGTACACCGAGTTGAAAAACGAGCGATATTTGGACAGCATCGGCGCAAGCACTTCCGACAAAATCCGACAGGCGGAACTCAATTACGAAGTTACCCGGTTGGAATTGGAACAGCTTAAAGAACAAATAGTAAACGAAAGTAAAAGTCTTGAGGCCGAACTGAAAGTGCAACAATTGGATTTAAGCATTTCCGACAAAACTCTTGCCGAAAGCCGACGCTTGTTAACGGATGCCCGGATTCATTCTCCGTTGGACGCCACGCTCACATTTGTAAATAATCAGATTGGCGCTCAAGTCAGCGCCGGTACACAAATCGCCATTGTTTCCGATTTGTCGCGCTACAAAGTGGATGCGGAAATTGCCGACAGTTATGCCAATTATATTCAAGCGGGTTCCCGGGCGATTGTGACTGTCGGAAACGATAAGTTGGAAGGAACCGTATTAAATATTGTCCCTTCATCCAAAAACGGAATCGTAAATTTTACGGTTTCTCTGAAAGACGCTAATCATCCCAAACTCCGCAGCGGACTGAAAATTGACGTTTATGTGATGATCGGATTAAAAGAAGGCGCAACCCGAATTAAAAACGGTTCCTATTATATGGGAAAAAATATTTATAACCTTTGGGTAATCAAAGGAGATAAAGCTTACCGGAGAGAAGTAAGTTTGGGAGAAAGTAACTACGATTACGTCGAAGTACTCAGCGGACTTGCTCCCGGCGAAGAAGTAGTCATTTCCGGACTCGAAGGATTCGGAAACGTAAATGAAGTCAAAATAAAAAAATAATTATGAATTATAAATTATGAATTATGAATTTCCTGTCATCCTGTGCTTTACACGGGATCCCTTCATAAAAATATTGTTAACTATAAGGGGATTGCGAGTTAATCCTGCAATGACATAACAATTTATAATTCATAACTCATAATTCATAATTTATAATTCACATTTCATAATTCATAATTTATAATTCATAATTTAAAACATGAAAATCATTCAATTGGAAAACGTACACAAAGTGTACAGAACCAAAGAAATCGAAACGATTGCTTTGGAAAATGTAAATTTAAGCGTTGAAAAAGGCGAGTTTCTCTCCGTCATGGGGCCTTCCGGTTGCGGAAAGAGTACGCTGCTCAACATCATCGGATTATTGGACACGCCCAATCCGGGTACCGTAACGATTAACGGGACAGATACTTCCACTTTCGGAGATAAAACGGCTGCCGGCTTTCGCAACAAAACCGTCGGGTTCGTTTTTCAAAGTTTTCACTTAGTCAACTCGTTGAACGTACTGGATAATGTGCAACTCCCGTTGTTGTATCGTCCCGGTTCCGCAATCAATCGCCAGCAACGCGCCAAGGAAGTGTTGGAAAAAGTGGGACTTTCTCACCGGACGAAACATTTTCCCACCCAGCTTTCCGGAGGACAATGTCAGAGGGTAGCTATTGCCCGCGCCATCGTCGGGAATCCGGAAATTATTTTGGCAGACGAACCGACAGGGAATTTGGACAGCAAAATGGGAATGGAAATCATAGAGTTACTCTTTGATTTAAACCGGGAAGGGACTACCATTATTATGGTAACGCATGATGAACATATCGCCAAGCAAACGAAACGGATTATCCGCTTCTTCGACGGCAGACAAGTGGAATGAATTTATAATTCATAATTCATAATTCATAATTTAAAACATGTATAAAGTTTATATAAAGCAGGCCTGGCAGATGCTGAAAGAAGATAAAGTAATCAGCATCATCACCGTATCGGGAACAGCGTTAGCCATTACCATGATAATGGTTATCATACTGACTCAAAGGATAAAGACGATCAATATCGGACCCGAACCGAATAGGGAACGTACCATGTATATCCAATATTTCAAAGAAACAAATAAAAAGCGAAAAGAAACCAATGAAAGTTCGGTAAAGATGAATGATTACAAACAATATTTAGAACGGCTGACGATTCCCGAAAAAGTATCAATGATAACAAAAGATCAAAATGATGTTTGCAGAGAAGGAAGCGATATCTATTACCGGGCCGACGTCAAATATACGGATGCCGCTTATTGGAATATCTATTCTTTATCTTTCATTGCCGGAAAGCCTTTCAGCAACGAAGAGTTTCAATCGGGAATTTCCGTTGCGGTTGTCAGCAAGAGTTTAGCTCTGAAATTATTTAACGAAACAACGGGAGCTATAGGCAATACATTTATTTTGAATAAAAAGCCGTACAAAGTGATTGGTCTTGTAAAAGATGTACCTACACTGTGTAATTATGCTTATGCTCAAATTTGGGTTCCTTATACTTCCGATGCGAAATACGGTAATCCGGATGCGTACGGCTACGAAGTTGCAGTTTTAGCTAAAAACAAATCCGATTTTTCCAAAATAAAATCGGAAATACGGCAAAGCGAAGTTTTAAATACGATTGACCCGGAAGAAAAAGAAGCCCGTTTTTTCGGACCGTTTTCCGGTGAAGAGCTGTTAATAAAAATCAACGACATGAATTACGATGAACCCGATTTAATGAAAGGACGTCTTCGCTATTATTTGACTTTGGCTATTTTGCTGCTGATTCCCGCTATCAACCTGTCGGGATTCAGTTTGTTCAAAATTCTCAATCGGACTCCGGAAATAGGCATTCGAAAAGCGTTCGGAGCTGAAAAGAAAACCATATTGCTACAGGTTTTGTATGAGAATTTTTTGACCTCGCTCATCGGCGGTATTATCGGATTGGCATTATCATTTATGGCAGTCACCTTAATCAAAGATCAATTATTCTCTCAACAACTCAATTTATGGACGTCCGACAAATTCTTGGGAGAAAATACAATTCCGATATCGGCATTTATTTCGCCTTGGGTATTCTTCTACGTAATCTTGGCTTGTATTCTGCTGAATCTTCTCTCCTCCGGCATTCCGGCTTGGCGTGCGTCGCGGTTGAATATTGTGGACGCCATTCATAATTCATAATTTATAATTCATAATTTATAATTCATAATTTATAATTCATAATTTATAATTCATAATTTATAATTCATAATTTATAATTCATAATT
>WRFZ01000136.1 GCA_009778655.1 Candidatus Azobacteroides sp. | reverse complement strand
TTCGCCGATGCGCTCCAAATCCAATACGATTTTCACCCGGTGGTGGTCGTTGAAGCGCTGCTTAAGCTCCAGACTGACAAATTCAAGGGGTTTGGGGCTCAGTTTTTCAATCTTTAGTAATGCATTTGTCTGAATCATCTTGTTATAAGTAATAAGTTGTAAGTTATAAGTTATAAGTTTTCTTTGCATTTCGCGCAATGAAAATTAAGATACTTAATATTTCGCTTCAAATGTAATTATATTTTTTAATAATTACAAGGATTTGACAAGAAAAATTCATTTTTTGTTTTTTTACAATAAAATAATGGTTTTATTTGGTTTTTCTTGGCTCGAAATGACAAGTTTCGACCAATATACAAGCAGTCCGAAAAGATTATTCTCCGCCTCTCGTACATCGTACACCTCGTACCCTGTCCCGGTAAACTTAACCACCTTCTACTCCAGTTCTGTTTCTTGATTTTCTTAACAAAAATTAACCTTAACACCCCATAGATTTAATAATATTTCATCTAATAGTCTAAAAAAATAGACGTACATTTGTACCCGATATTAAACTTGTGATGTAATGATACAGTTAACAAGAGCAGAGGAACAAATCATGCAAGTCCTGTGGACGCTTCAAGAAACTACAGTACAGGATATAAGAGAAAGGTTCGATGATCCCAAACCGGCAAGGACAACGATAGCTTCCGTACTGAATATTCTGGAAAACAAAGGGTTTGCCACACACAAATCATTCGGAAGGGTGAATGTATATTATCCCGTTGTAGCTAAAAATGAATATTCCAAAACGCAGTTGTTCGGAATGATTAAAAACTATTTCAACAATTCGTTACCCGCTATGGTTTCATTTTTCGCCAAGGAAAAGAATCTTTCCGTGGAAGAATTGGATGAACTCCTTGAAGAAACAAAAAAAGAATTAATGCAAGAAGAAAAAAGAAAACAATCATGACTGCATTTTTCATTTATCTTTTCAAAGCCGGTTGTTGGATTGCCGTATGGTGGCTAATCTATCATTTATTTCTCCGAAAAGAAACATTTTATGCTTTTAATCGTATCTACTTGATGACCGGATTGGCGGCTTCCTTTTTGATTTCACTTATGAAAATTCATTATCCGGTGGAAGTCTTTATGCCGCAACCTTCGATTGCCGTTGCGGAAAACGCTGCCGCACAAGCTCATTCAATCAATATCTATTCGATTCTGTTTTACTTTTATATATTCGGCGTTATATTTTTAATTATGCGTCAGTTGCTTTTATTGTTGAAAATAAACGGCTTGATTCGTTCTGTCGGTTATACGATAGTGGATAATTACCGCTTGGTGGATTCGCCGGAAATAAAAATGCCCTTTTCATTTTTCAACTGCATTTTTGTTAATTTACGGCAGATTTCCGAAGAAGAAAGGAAACTGATTCTTGCTCACGAACGTTCGCATATCTCCCAACTTCACCGGATTGATCTTACCGTTACCGAAAGCGCTTGTATCTTTCTATGGTTTAATCCTTTTGCGTGGCTATACCTGCATTCGGTAAAAGAAAATCACGAATATTTGGCCGATGAAGCTGTGATTCGCAACGGATATTCACCGGCTTGTTATCGCGCCGCATTAATCAATCAAAGTCTAAACACTTCTGTTTTTCCGTTAGTTAATTCATTTACTTATTATAAATTCAAACGTATATTCATGATGAAAAAAGAAACTTCTAATCCGCTGAAAAAGTTGGCGGTTCTGTTGTTAATTCCTGCCGTATGCTTTTTCTTTTGGGCTTTTTCCGAGCCGGAATATCGGGTAACAACCGGTGAATCCCCTCAACAACCGGTTATTCCTCTTCTTATTATTGACGGGCAAGAATCTTCCGCCTCTATTGAAGAACTCGATCCCAACCGAATTGAATCTGTTGATGTACTCAAAGGTGAATCAGCCGTTAAGGTTTATGGTGAAAAAGGAAAAAACGGCGTAGTCGTTGTCACAACCAAAAAAATGGCTCAATCGCCGAAAAATCAAGACAAGGCAATTTCCGGCGCTAACGCCATGCCTCCTCTCGATTCCCTTCTCGTTATTATTGACGGAAAAGAATCGGCGTCTTCTATTAAAGAACTTAATCCCGAACAGATTGAGTCCGTTTCCGTATTAAAAGATAATGCGGCAATTTCCGTCTATGGTGAAAAAGGAAAAAACGGCGTAGTCGTTATTACAACTAAAAAAGCAAATAATCCGCCGGAAAGTAAGTAACGGCTATCCCCTTTTCGTCCATTCGCGTTCGATTTCTTCCAGCGACTTACCGGTTGTTTCGGGAACGAGAAACCAAGTAATCAACAGGTACGGGATGCACATGAAGCCGAAAAGCCAAAATACACCCGATGCAGACAGTCGGGTCGTGAGCCACGGAGTCAATTGACCGATGAGGTAAGTACCTACCCACAGCGAAAATCCGGCGACGGACATGGCCGAACCGCGTACCTTGACCGGATACATTTCGGACAATAGTACGAAAATGACTGCACTGATGGAAATGGCGCTGCTGAACACATAAGCGAGGATTAATCCGAATAAAATCCAAGTGGCCGGATTTTGCGATGTTACGCCGGAGAAAAACAGTCCGATAGCGGCTAAAAGAATGACCATGCCGCTGACTCCGATATAAATCAATTTCTTACGGCCAATCTTGTCAATCACAGACATGGCGAGAATGGTAGAAAGGACATTGACTAATCCGACCCAAACTTGAAAGTCGAGTGAAGCCGTTTTTTCGAGTCCCGCGTGCGAAAGAAATTGGGGACCGTAATAAAAAACGGCGTTTACTCCCATGAATTGGCCGAGTATAGCCAAACAGACGCCTACAATCAGCGCGATGCGAAAGCCCGGCTTGAACAACAATCGCCAATCGGATTTTATTTCCATGCGAAGAATATCTTGGACTTCGGCAATTTCTTCACGGGCTTTTTCGAGCGGATAAATCTTTTCAAGCGTCCGCAGGGCTTTATCGTCTTGTCGTTTGACTATCTGCCGGCGCGGACTTTCGGGAATCAGGAACAATACAAGCAGAAACAACACCGCCGGACCGGTTTCCATACCCGGCATACCGCGCCACACTTGATCGTTGAAGGCAAGTTTCATGAAACCGCTTTCGTATTGCACGGTTTGCGACCATTTGAGTACGGCCGAGTTCGACAGGTACGAACCGAGAATACCTATGGTAATGGCTAACTGATAGCAGGAAACCATACGTCCCCGATACTTGGGTATGGAAATTTCGGAGATATACAAAGGCGCGATGATGGATGAAATGCGAAAACTCAAAGGTAATCGCCTTTTGATAATTCGCTCGTTTGGCCGCTTCGAGTTTCATTCGGAGTTTATCGAATTTAATCGGTAAGAATTTAATGGGCATGTCGCGGTCGAACGACTCGGCATTGGTCCAACATTCCAACCCGTATTGATCCGCTATTTTTTTGTTGACTTCAAAAAATGCATCCAACTCATCATAATCAATATGTCCGTCTTGAAAAGCGCAGGCATCCACCGCGCCGCTGATTCCGGCGAATATTTCACCCCATTCGCGTTCGTGTTCCCGCACCGATACGGCATCGGCCTTGGTCAGTTGGCCGGATGCGGCCATAACCGCTTTTTTCCCGTCAATCCACGGAGAAATAAGCGTAGGCAAACCGTCCGATACCTCTTTGCATTGTTGTCCCATGACGCGGAAGGCATCAATAGCGCCTTTGGTATTCCGACTGATTTCGGTACTGATATACCATCCTCCGAAACTTTTGTGATGTCCGTATTTTTTCCATACTTCGTCAATTACGAATTTATTATCTTCTATCTCCCAAGTCAAGTCGCCTGTATCCCGGTATTTTCCGGAATCGTACAGTCCGAACCAAAACTTCATGTCGTATTTGGTCGCTAAACGCAGAAACATATCCGTTAAATCCATTGACGGTTTGTAACAACCGTGTTTTTGCATGAGATATTCCAACGGATAAGCGATAAATTTGCGATATCCCGAACGAATCATAATTACGGTATCTATACCGATGGCTTTCATGTAGCCGAAATCGGCATCCCATTCGGTTTCACCCCAATTTTGGTGAGGAATGTCGTGCGAAATCTCGTCAAGGAAGGTTCCCGTAATTTTCAGACCTTGTTCGCGCGGAACAATCAACGGATCGGGTGCGATTACGGACTTTGCCTTTGCGGTCATTTCCCGGTTTTCGGATAAACCGCTGCAAGCCGTTACGGCGCCGGTTGCAACTACGACTCCGGCTGCCGCCATTTTCTTCAAAAATTCTCTGCGCATTGAAGGTTCTATTTATTATATTATTCTGACTCTTTGAGATATTTGTTTCCGAAACGATCAATTACTTCTATTTTTATCTCGGCATTCGGCGACGTCGGTTCGGCAAAAAACAAATGCTCGGTAACGCCGGTAGTGATCCAATCGTATCGGAATTTGCGCTTGTTTTTAACGATATAATCGGTTGCATAAGGATCGTGACCGCTGTATTGCGTCATTTCTCCTTTCATGCAGATGACGACGATTTTGCATCACATTGAGCATATTTTCCCGCTCTTGCGTTTCACGTGTCGAAGTGGGTATATGTAAAATAATCACCACCGTAGAACCGGCAGGCGCTGCGGCCAAATCTTGTTGCAGCCAAGCCAATTGTTTTTCCGGAAGATAAGCAATATACCAATAAGAGCGTCCCAAATAAAAAACATCGTCAAGCGCCACATAGTGAATCTTTCCGCGATTAAACGAATAATAATCGGGACCGAAAGCCTTTTTATAGGTAGCTTTAGACCAATCGTTCGATCGGACGTTCAATGTCATGTCGTGGTTTCCGGGTACGAAGAAAAAAGGAATCCGGGTGTCGGTCAATATCGTTTTGATCGCATCGTAATATTCCGGGTGGTCGCCGACAATATCGCCGCATACTACTCCGTAAACAGGCGTATTCGATTGTCGCGCCAAAACTTCGGCATCTTTGGCGGCATTTGCGGCCAAAGGTAATTCTTCCTCATAATAAATTTGCGGATCGGCCCAAGCAATCACGGTATGACGATAATCGTCCCGATCGGATTTCTTCAACTCAAAATTAACGGTTTGTTTCGATTGGGATTTATCATTAATCGGAACGTAAAAACAAGGTGTTCCGTTGACAATTGGAATATCGTAACCCGAAGGCAATGTGATGTAAACAAATTCAGCCGTCGTATCGCTCGGCAATCGGTATTTTCCCTTTGCATCGGTATATGTGATGTTGGTACCGTCCGTAACCGCGACTCCGACTATTCCGGAGTTGCCGGCATATACTTTACCGGAAAACAGGATGTTCTGCCCGAAAACAAATAGGCTCAGTGAGAGCATCAGTATTGAAATATAAAATCGTCGCATCCTATTCATATTTTTCCAACGTCTTCAAGATTTGATATAACCCTCGCGGCACATGGAAACAACCTTTCCATTTTCCGCCTTTGAGCGTAAGCAACGGATCGCCTTGACGGGTGAGATAGCCGTACCATTCGGGATATTCCGCATCGCGGAAATGTTCCCAAGTGTAATTATGAATTATCAAAAACCGGTCTTTACAACGGCTGTCGCCGGTTAATGCGTATCCTTTTATCAAAGCGATGAGTGTTTCAATATGTACCCACCAAAGCTTTTGATCCCATTCCAATTGTTGCGGCGGATAATCTTTAATGTCCTTGAAATAGAAAATACCGCCGTGTTGAGTATCCCAACCGTACTCGATGGAACGCAACAGAATATCGGTTGCACTTTTCATCAGTTCGCGGTTGTCGTAACGTTCGGCCAAGTCCATCATGAACCACATGGCTTCGTTGGTGTGTCCCGGATTAATTGTCCGGCCCTCGAAACAGTCAATAAACGATCCGTCGGGCGTTACATTTTCCAGTATTAAACCCGAATCCTTTTGGTAGAACACTTCCATTATTTCCCCGATTAAAGGTTGAATCGTTCTATCCGCTTCGTCTTTTCCGATGACGTCTTCGAGTATCAACGAAAGATTACACAAAATCATGGGCAGTGAAAAGCTTTTCATCGGACGAACGCCCGGAAAAAGCTTGTTGTACTTTCCTTTAGGATTCGAAGAACGGGCTTGAATGTTTCGGAATGTTTCTAAGGCAATATCTTTATAGTTTGCGTCTCCCGTTGCTTTGAACAATTCGGCAAATCCCATGCAGGCAAAGCAATCGGAAAAGATATTATAGGGTTGCACCAACGGTTTTCCGTCTCGCGTAAGCGAAAAATACCAATTTCCACCGGCATCCCTGCCGTACTTTTCCATGAAGCCAGCGCCGAGTAAAGCCATATCCAACCACTCCTTCCGCTTTTCAATCTCATTGTAAGCCATGGAGAAAAACCATACTTGACGACCTTGCAACCACATAAATTTATCGGTGTCAAAAACTTTTCCTTCCCGGTCGAGACAAGTGAAATATCCCCCGCATTCGGTATCGGGCGAATTTTTTTCCCAAAAAGGGATGATGTTTTCAAATAGTTCTTTTTTATATATTTCTTTGTAAAGAATTAAATCTTGCATGCTTTTATTTTAAAATGAATGAAATAATTTGAGGATACAAATACTCGGCGTATCGAAGGAATCCCAAATCGGTAAAATGAATTCCGTCAACCGTGGCCTCGCCATCTGTTCCTATCATTCCGGCTGAGGATATCAGCCGAATGTTGTTTTCCTTTTTCGCTTTTAATCCGTCGAAAACGGTATGCAAAACTTCGTTTAATTCACGGACTTTGCTCTGCATATCCAAATCATATTTGGCAGGAGGAAATATCGGTTCTTCAATGAAAACGATGGGCGTATCCGGTCGCTTATCTCGCAATATCCGATAGAATTTTTCGGTTTTTTCGTTGATTTGTTCCACGTTCACGTTAGGCATGAAATCCAAAATATACAACGAAGCGTCGCATTCGGCCATCAATTCGGCAATTTCGTAATCCAATTGTCCGTTTCCGCTGAATCCTAAATTAATAACTTCACGATTCAGTTTTCGCGACAGGATGTTGGTATATGCCATACCGGGCCGGGATGCGCATCCGCCTTGCAGAATACTTGTTCCGTATGCAACAACGGGATTTGTCCGCCGGGGGAGATCAATCTTCGGTTGCCCGATAAAGGCCGACGAATCAATACCGATTTCGATGGATACAATGCCGTCGTATAACGGAAGATAGAGCATCAATTCCCGTTCTTTCTTTTCCATATTCGAAATAACGGTCGCTTCGCTTTTCTTCGCGACAGGACGGGCTGTATTCACGTAAGTCCACTCGTCGTTTTCCAAACAATACAAATCCAATCCTTTGATTCCGGTCGGAGCCATGTGATTCATTGTAAAATCGTTAAGCGTTTCCCACCGAACAGAAATTTGCCGCGAATCGGTACAAAATCGAATAGCAAGTCCTGCGGTATTTTTTTCCAAAGACCAAACCAGAGGCCTTGACAAATCTTTAAGGCCTGCCGGCAGTCTTTCGTAACGCGTTTCCGTCGCATCGGATATTTTACCCAAGAGGGGGAATACCGAAGCGTCATAAAAAACGGTTTGCGCTTTCATGATAAACGGCAACAACAACGCAATAATAATAACAATAAATCGTACGTTTTTCATGGGTATTCTTATTTCAGTCCCCGATTAATGCCGTCTTTAATTGCGGCCCATTGATTATTGTTGATTACATGGGACAATTCAAACACCATCACTCCGTCGGTATTTTTCAAACACAAGTAAACGGCATCGGAGATAGATGCGGCTTTGCTTCCGTAGGCATAAGTTCCGATGGAACCGACTACTTTACAATCGCCCATGGTATAACGATCATAGGTAGTGACAAAATTTTCCACGGACCAGTCGGAACCCGGATTTTCCGATTTCCAAACGGCTTCGGCATACGCGCCTAACGAAAAAACGTCCAATTGGTCGGCAAAGCCGGTCGTATTGTATGTAGCGGTATATGGCAAACCGGAAGGAACGTATTTTTTACTTGCCCAGTTTTGCGCTACGCCGTAACGCGAAGCCCAGTGAGCCGAAGCCCACAGATGAAGTTCCATCTCCGGATGGATCGCTTTTATCTTTGAACGGATATTCGTAATCAGGTTCGTTATCGTCATCGAACGAAATTCGGTCCACCGGCTGAATAGCGGTCCCATTCCGCCGGCAGAGGTAATAATATCGTTCTTACTCGTTAATTCCACTCCGCTGTGTGCTTCAAATGCTGCGAGAGTGGCATCTTCAAATCCGTAATACCGTCCGCTATCGTTGTTGTACCAACGGCAATAATCGAGGCAAATGCCTTTCAATTTCGGATATTTTGTAATGATTTCCTCAATAATTGAAATAACGAACGACTGCACTTCGGGCAAAGCCGGATTCAAGAGCGCCGCGTCCACGTCGGATCGCGTGCGTATATCCTCAATATTATCGGGATTCTGATCCACCATTGCCATTTGCGTTTTTCCGTCCCACCGGTTATCGTCGTACACCAATCCCTGTTGCGCTCTCGTGTAACCGAAACCAAGGGTTGAGATACTTGCAATCACATTGATTTTCAAGCGTTCCGCTTCTTCGATAATATATCCGAGATAATCCCAATCGCGGTTCACGGTTTCATTGTCCCATTGAGTCAATTTCGGTAAAATATCGCTGTCGTACAGAGCATAACCTATACCCGGTTTCACATCAACGTAGATTTCATTGAATCCGGTTTCCTTTATTTTTTCCAAATACGATGTAATGTTCGCTTGGGTTGCAAAACGGCTGAAGTTTGCATGCGCATCAATCCACATCTGGATTGACTTGTTCGATTGGCTATCCGGTTTTTCCATGTCTATCGGAATTTCCGGTTTCATTTCTTCAACGGTATTGTCCTTGGAACAAGCAAGCGTAAAGGTAAATACAATAAACAATGATAATAGGTATCTTAACATAATTATGAATTATGAATTATAAATTATGAATTATGAATTATAAAATTTATTCGAAGCAGGTCATTTTGTATGTGAACAATCCGAGCCTGCCGAACCAGATAGCCAAATAGGCTTCATTATTGTCGTCGCTCCAATACCAATCCACCCATTCGCCAAAGCTCCAGTTGCGATTTACGCTGACGGCAATGTTCAGATTTTCGTGAGCCAACGATTGCAGGTCGGAAGACAATACGGCAGCCGCAAACCACCATGCCGTACCGCTTGTTACCGTTACATACGTTTTACCGTTGATAGGCAGCGCCGAAACAACCGGTGAACGACCGCCCGTGCGAGCGGTGGAAAATCCCGTACCTACCCACCATGCTTGCAATATATTCTGCCAGTATCCCGGCATGATATTAACGGTCGCGCCGGCAGGCGAAATAATATAACAGTGATTGGAATTTGCCGCTCCCGCCGTACCTTCGGAATCGCCTACCGCAAAACTCGGCCGATCCGAATCGTTCAAAGGAGAAATCATTTGAAAACCGCTGCAATCGCCGCTCGAATAGCCGGTTTCAACAATGGAATAATCAGATGCCAATCGGCCGCCCGTTACTTTTACGCGATAATGCTCGCCTTTCGGTCCGCGCGGAGCCAAAGCCGTAATCCATGCATTATCGGTAATGTCGCCGGCCACTTGGAAATTGTTTGACCCGTCGGTATTCGGCGCCATGTTTACGGCGATTGTTCCGACGGATACGGGAGCGCCCGTCGGCGTCGTCCAATAGAAAAATCGGGTTTCGTTGCCGGCATCGGGGACTACGGCGGCTACGCATCTTCCTTTATAGTCGGAGGTAATCATTCTTATATCGGAAACGGAAATGGATCCTAAATTAAGAGCGCCTGCCGCATTCAAAGTGTTTTTATCCACTACTTTCACGCAATACGGCGAAGAAGCGTCCGCATTAATGTACGCGCGTGAAAGAAGCACGATGTAATCGCCGCAATAGGCGTGATACATCTGGAGGTCGCCGTAAAGTTTAGAGTCTGGTAAATCAAAGTTCTTTACTTCACCCGGATACCCCAATTCCACGAAATCCTTGGCTGTTCCGATTTCGGCATAACTGAAACCTTCGCCGTATGGCAATTGGTCGGAAATGCCCCAGACTACGGTATATACGGTTTGAGTTTTCCCGTCTTCGGCGGTAACGGTATATTTCACGCCTCCCGATTGTGCAAAATTCTGTGGAACTGCCGGATCCGGCGTTACCGTTGCTCCTTTTGAAAGATAAAAGATCGGTAATGCGGAATTTAATTCTTTTTCCGCATCCAGGTAAGGAGAAACTTTAATTGTAATCACGTTGTTATCGCCGATAGACGCATTAAAAACCGTACCGCTTGTATTTTTAACCTTAAAAGAAGTAATTATTTTCGCTTCGTTGTCCGACTTGTCGTCGTTGCAGGCGCTAAATAACAGAACGCATCCCAAGACAAGTATCGAATATAATTTAAAACTTAATTTTTTCATTCCAAAATAATTTTAATATTCAATTACTGATAATATCCTCTCACTCGGTATTGGCGTGTTGTGCCGACGCCGGATTCAACGGTAATTATAATTCCGTCGCCGGTAATATCGTGTCTTCCGGACAGCGACGGCGTAACGGATTGGTCCCAAGTCAATGTAGCTACCAGATAGATGTTCGCCAAATTCACATCATCTTGCAAAGATTTGGAAATCTCGAATAGGATGATACCGTATCCGCCTTCCACGTCTTGCTGAGTAAATTCACCCGTCACTTCTTTCTCATTCTTATCAAATTCGTGAATCTCGCCTCGAAATTCGCTGCTCCCGTGCGATGCTTTGCAAATCATTTGAGAGATTGTGTTCGAATCATGCACAAATTCTTGGTCCGCCTTGTCGCAGCTCCACAACAAAATCATCATGAAGATACCCGAAATGAATCCTGTTTTATTTATTATTTTCATAATGTATAATTTTTTATTGCTTTGATTACCAATACGGATTATTTTTACACAAATTATTATTCGCTAATTCGGAAGTAGGTAACGAAAAATAATAATATTTATCGAGAAAGATACGCGGAGTTCCTCCGTCACAAGCCACTGTTTCGTAAGAGAACGTATTATCGTCGTTTTTTGTAACCGTTACTCCGTGCGCATTTTTACCGTTAATGACGCTTTCGGCTAATTTCCAGCGACGCAAATCCCAGTAACGGAAACCTTCGCCGGCTAATTCCACGCAACGTTCCTTGCGCAACAATTCCATGAACCGGTCTTTATCGGGAGCGTCGGCTGCCGTTTTTGCAGGCAGGCCTACTCTGTTCCTGACTTCATTCAGCGCTACCAAAGCCCGGTCTCGGTATTGATTATAATCCGATTGCGCATACGCTTCGGCTTTGTTCAGCAGTACTTCGGCATAGCGAAGCACAGCGTCGTATTGATAGCTTTGATCCGTAACAAATTTGGAATAACCTTCCTGCAAATATTTACGCAGGTAATAGCCCGTACAAGTATGTCCGTTGGTTGATCCGTTTTGCGTAAATGCGACAAATGCATCACTTCCGCCCGGATACGTTTGAATTTCCCGATTTTCCCAATTGCAACCGTTATACAGGATTGTCGCTTGGAAACGCGGTTCTCTGTCCGTATAGGGATCTGCATGCGATGCGGACCAGCCGTTCCAGTCGAACGGCGTTCCATCCTTAAACTCATAAAGATCGGCCAATTCGGAAGTCGGCACATGCTCGGCATACACCGGCGTTCCATATACGGCAATATCGCCGAAAGGACGATTGTATTTGTCGTAATTATGAGTTACGGTATTCGCTAAATAATACAGAGCAAACAGAATTTCCTTTGAATTATCCTGTCCGCCGTCCACCTGAAAAACTTTTGCATAATCGCTTGCCAAAGCTCCTCCCAATTCTTTTACTTTTTCGGCCGCATCTATGGCTGTTTGCCATTTTTGGGCAAATAACGCCATACGGGAAATCAAGCCGTAAGCGGTTTTTTTGGTTGCACGACCTTCCCATGTCGCAGGCCACGATTCGGGCAAATGTTCCGCAGCCCATTGCAATTCACTGATTACGAAATCCCAGCTTTCGGCTTCGGAGGCGCGCGCTTTGTTAATGTCCGCCGGATTGGCGCCATCGTCCACACCGCCGTCGGCTCCGGAAATATCGGTACGAATCACGACTCCTCCATATACGCGAATCAAACGATAATACGAAAAAGCGCGGCAAAGACGAACTTCCGCCCGACGAATGTCGCACCATTCTTCACCGAAATTGCCGACGCCGTAACGTTTGATTTCATCCAATAAAACATTGGCGCGGCGAATGCGAACGTAAGCATTATCGTCGCCCGACGCCCAACATTCCAACGAGCCGGCGCTTCCCGTCGAGAAAGCGCTCGCTTGCAATAACGCTTTGTTATACGGATGATTGTATTGATCCCAAGAGGTGGACTTCATCAAATCGGAATAACTATCGTAATACACGGTACGACTATTCGCTACTTGCGAAACATCGGTAAATGTTTTATACGATGCCGTAATATACATTTCCGCAGCGGATTCGGTACTCCAAACCGCAAGGTCGGATATTTCCCTGGTGTTGCTCAAATCCAATACGTCGGTACATGAAAATGTAGTCCAACCGAAAGCAACGATACTTAAAAATAATATGATTCTTCTTTTCATGTCTGTCTTCAATTAGAATGTTATATTTGCGCCAATACTGTATGTTTTTTGTTGCGGATAGTATCCGTTACTTACCGACGGACTTTCCGGATCAACATACTTGAAATGACTGAGTGTAAGCAGATTTGTACCGGCTAAATACAGATTTATCCGGCTGAACGGAGTTTTTTTCAATATTCTTTCGGAAATATTGTAGCCGATATTCAGATTTTTCAAGCGTAAATATTCTCCGTTAACCACCCACCATGTTGACTGCCAAGCGTTGTTTCCGTTCGCTTGCGTACTGAGACGCGGATATTTCGCATTCGTCGTATTTTCCGGCGTCCATGAGCCTTCGATACGATAATAAGGCGAATTTCCGGATTCTGCGAATGAACTTGTGTAAACGGTAGAAGCGGTTACTCCCGAATCATATACCCCCGATAACTCATAGTCGGTATGAGAGACGCCTTGCCACAACAGGGATACGTTGAAGTTTTTATACGACAAATTCATATCGAAAGAAAAGTTGATTTCCGGAACGCCTCCGTAACCGGTTTTTACATAATCATATTGAGAACTAATCAGGCCGTCTCCGTTTATATCCTTATATTTAAGATCTCCCAACCGAATCATGCCCGACGGAGCCGCCGGATAATTATCTATTTCTTCCTGAGTTTGGAAGAGGCCGAGTGCGATGTAACCGTATCGCGCATTCATGGACGTACCCACTACCGGACGATAATTCGGATGATTGTCGGACATCGCCCGATGCAACACTTTGTTGCGAGCGAATGAAAAATTACCTCTCAAACCGTAGCTCCAATCCGAATTGATGCGATTGTTGTGTTTTAATGTGATTTCAAAACCTTTATTCTCTACTTTTCCCGAATTTCCGACCGAAGGATAGTATCCGCCCAACGAGGGAGGAAAGTTTGCGCCTACATTTTCCAGAATATCGGCGGTATATTGATAAAACATATCCAATTCCGCGCCTAATTTTCCGTCCCACATATTCAAGTCAATTCCTAAATTGTAGCTGTTTGTGGTTGACCACGTCAAGTTGCGATAAACATACGCATTCAAGGTATAAAACTGGGTTATGCTTCTGCCTCCGAGCGCCATGCTGTTAGCCGCCATTGCGTATGTCGAATTGTAGAGGAAATTTCGTTCATCGTTACCGATTATTACCTGGTCTTTACCGGCTTGTCCGTAGCTGGCGCGAAGTTTCAGATATTCGATTTTCGGGAATGTTTTGGAAAAGAAATCTTCCTGCGATAGAACCCAGCCCAGCGAAGCCGACGGGAAGAAACCCCAACGGTTTCCGGGAGCGAACTTGTAGGAACCGTCGTAACGGAAAGCAAATTCCGCCAAGTATTTTTTGGCAAAAGCATAATTGACTCGTCCCACATACGATTTTTGTCCCGAATATACATACGAACCGCTTTCGATAGGATTATTCGGAGTTTCTACGGGATACTCCGTACCCAATGAAATATCTACGGGATCATCGCTGTAATAACCTCTTTTTCTTCCGGTCATCGTATTCGAATAACCTTGTCGTTCTTCAAAAAGCAAAGTTGCTCCCACGAAATGTTTGCCGAAATCGCGGGAATAATCAATTTGCGGACGAAGCATCCAGTCGTCGCCCCATGACGATGATTTCGTATATGAATTACCCGGAGTGTATCCGCTTGCTCCGGCCACTCCTTCATCCAGCGTGCTGTTTACGTAATATAATTGGTAATAACGATCATAATTGGAGTCAACGGTTTGTTCGTAATTATAAGCTCCAAAAACAGATACTTTTAAACCCTTTAGCAGGTTCGTCAATTCGGAAAAGTCGTATTCCAATTTGTAATTAGAATCCAGATGCCAACGAGTTTGTCGTTTATACCCCGATTCGGTCAATGCGGCATAACCGTTTACCAAATAAGATGAGCCGTTCCATGCGGTAGGCAAATCCTGATATACCGATTTAATGATCGGTATCGCGGTAATCGCTTGTCTGACCGGATTAAATTCGCCTTGATTGCTGATATCCGTACCCGGCCAATTTCTGTCGGTCCGATATCCGGATATATTCGTAGTGAATTTTAAATTTTTGGCAACTTGAATATCCAAGTTCGTACGCACATTATAACGTCTGAAATTTGTGTTAATCAACGTTCCCTTTTGATCCATAATACCGATACTTGTATAGTACTTTGTTCTTTCCGTACCGCCTGCGGCTGAAATATTGTGTTGCTGCGTATGACCGGTTCTGAAAATTTTATCCAACCAATCGGTTTGCCCCCAAATGCTGTTCGGATCATTATTGAGTACGCGATTTTGAATGTCGGCCGTCCATAGCGGAGTCAGACCATCCATTTCACGGGCTTTATTGTGCCAATACATATAATCTTTGGCATTCAATAGTTCCGGCATTGCCGTGTTCTGCGTTGCCGAATACGATCCGTCGTATGAAATTTTAGCCGGCCCTTCGCCTCCGGATTTGGTGGTAATCAAAATAACTCCGTTTGCACCCTGCACGCCATAAATAGAAGCCGACGCATCTTTCAATACCGATACATTTTCTATATCGTTCGGATTCAAATAATCAATCGTGCGCGGCACTCCGTCCACTATAATCATCGGGCCGTTACCTCCGACGAAAGAATTTAAACCGCGCACATATAAGGCTGTTCCGTCATCGCCCGGTTTTCCCGATTGTTGAATACTCGTCAATCCGGATATTTTCCCGGTAAGCATATTCGATACGTTCTGCATCGGCGCTTTCATCAATTCCTTAGAATTAATTTGCGATACAGAACCCGTCAAGGTGGCGCGCGATTGAGCGCCGTATCCGACGACGACCACTTCGTCCAATCCTTGTACATCTTCCAACAGAATAATGTCAATTACATTACGGTTACCTACGGTTACGGTTTGATTTTTAAAGCCCAAGTATGAAAACTCGAGAACCGATTTGTCGGAGGGAACCGAAATTTCGTAAACGCCGACTGCGTTGGCAGATGTTCCCGCCGAGCCGCCGGATAATACGACAGAAGCGCCGGGCAAAGATTCACCTTTATCGTCGGTAATCTTGCCCGTTATTACTCTCTGCGCATAAGCGCCCGAAATACATGCGAAAGCGCATAGTAACACCAATAACGTCTTTCTGCATTGTCCCGAAAAGGCGGCGCCTTCTTTTACGATTCGTAAAAGGACAAAACAGCGACTTAAAACAGTCGTGTTCGGAAAGTGCATTGACTCGGTCAATACATTTGGTTTTTCTCTTTTTTTGTTGAATAGAACCATAATTTGAGGTTTTTTGCGATCAAATTTATTATTTAACAGTACAAAAAATTTCCGGAGTTATAGAGTTCCGAATAACTTTCGCAAATATAATAAATATTTTTAAAAGAAAACAAACATTTAATAAAAAAATTTATTATTTAGTGAATATTTTCTTAATCATATTTTTTATATAGAAATAATCTTGAAACCCGAGCAAATCAAATTTGAAATAATTCGTTTATTAATAATAAATTTTAATTTTTTAATTACGATTTCGAATAAAAATGTTTAACTTTGCTTAATTTTAAAAACAACCCGCTTTGAGCATTTCATTTTTATTTAACAATTCGGACAATATTCCGTTATCGGCACTGAAGACAATCAATCTGAAAAAGGATTTGATTCGGTCTTTAACCATTGGCGGTGAGAATACAATACCGAATCTCAGTAAAGAGACCGGATACAGTATCCCGACCGTTACCAAACTGATTGGCGAGTTACTTGAAGAAGGCATCATTCACGATTTCGGTAAAATTGATACCACCGGAGGACGACGCCCAAGCAGCTATGGAATCAATCCCAACGCTTTCTACTTTTTGGGCGTGGAAGTGACGCGAACAGCCGTTACCATCGGGTTGCAAAGCGCCGATAATAAAAATGTGAAAATATCGGAGAATATTCTTTATTCTTTGGAAAATAATCGCGAATCGTTGGATAAACTGTGTGATATCATTAACTTCTTTATTGATGAATCGGAAGTTCCGCGCAAAAAAATCATAGGCGCATGTATCAATCTCACGGGACGAATCAATTCACGCGAAGGATTCAGTTACAGTTTTTTCTATTTTGAAGAAAAGCCGTTGTCTTCCATCATCGAGTCAAAGATCCGTGTAAAAACCTATATCGAAAATGATTCGCGAGCCATGACCTACGGCGAATATAATTGCGGCGTGGTAAAAAACGAACAGGAGGTACTCTTTGTCAACATCAGTTGGGGATTGGGCATGGGAATCATTTGCAAAGGCGGATTATATTACGGGAAATCGGGATATTCGGGCGAATTTGGTCATGCGCCGCTTTTCGACAACGATATTCTTTGTCAATGCGGAAAGAAAGGTTGTTTGGAAACCGAAGTATCGGGTTGGGCGCTTGAGCGAAAAATCAAAGAAAAATTACGTTCGGGCGCAACTTCCGTATTATCCAAAAACAAGAATATTGATTCCATAAACATCAATCAAATAATATCCGCCGTAGTGGATCATGAAGATGTGCTGGCCATAGAAGTACTCGAAGAAATGGGTGAAAAACTCGGACGTTATCTTGCCATGTTGGTCAATATTTTCAATCCGGAATTGGTCATTATCGGCGGCACGCTGGCCGCGGTGAGCGATTATTTACAACTTCCCGTGCAAACGGCTCTTAAACGATATTCATTGAATTTGGTGAATCAAGATGTTCGGTTCAAAACATCGAAATTAGGAGACAAAGCCGGAGTTGTCGGCGCTTGTTATATTGTGCGAGACAGATTTTTCGGCTTAATTTGAAATGACAGACGTTAAATCCATTCGTATTGACGATTTTGACTATGAGCTTCCGGACGACCGGATTGCTAAATTTCCTTTATCGGAACGAGACAAATCCAAATTACTGGTTTGGAAAAACGAACGGATTACCGAGAGTTCGTTCCTCAATTTAAGCGAGTTTATTCCGGAAAAGGCGCTGCTTGTTTTCAATAATACCCAAGTGATTCAAGCGCGGTTGATTTTTCGAAAGAAAACCGGAGCGCCCATTGAGATTTTTTGTTTGGAACCGAAAGAGCCTTCGGATTATGCCCAAGCGCTTGCTCAATCCCGATCGTGCACTTGGTTGTGTTTGGTTGGGAATGCCAAACGATGGAAAGAGGGAAAATTGGAATGCGTAATGCCCGGCGTGCGATGTACGGCGGAACGAATCAACCGTCGGGGCGAAACGCATCTCATCCGTTTTGAATGGGATCATCCGGATTGGACGTTTGCCGATGTATTGGAAAAATGCGGCGAGTTACCGATACCGCCTTATTTGAATCGTAAGACCGAAGCGAGCGATAAAGAAACTTACCAGACCATTTATTCCAAAGTTAAAGGTTCGGTGGCGGCGCCCACTGCCGGTTTACATTTTACGGAAGCGGTTTTTCAATCTTTCCGGGAAAAGAAAATCGAACGGGAAGAATTGACGTTGCACGTGGGAGCCGGTACGTTCAAACCGGTGAAATCAAAAACATTGGCTGAACATGAAATGCATTCGGAGTGGTTTTCGATAAAAAAATCAACCGTTGAACAATTGATAAAGAAAGAAGGACAGGTTTTTGCCGTCGGAACGACTTCGGTTCGTACCTTGGAAAGCTTGTATTATTTGGGACTTATTTTAGAGAAAAATCCAGATGCCGGTCCGGCAGAATTGACGGTCGGTCAATGGACGCCTTATCCCGAAAGCGAAAATCAAGATATGTTCTCCGCTTCCGATGCTTTGAAAAATCTGCTGAACTACATGGAACGAAATCATTTGGAAACGCTGACGACCCATACGCAAATTCTGATTGCTCCGGGATATTCGTTCAAAATAGTCAACGGAATGATTACCAACTTTCACCAACCGAAAAGCACATTACTGCTGTTGATTTCCGCTTTTGTCGGAGACAATTGGCGGAAAATCTACGACTACGCCTTGGCAAACGATTTTCGCTTTTTGAGTTACGGAGACAGTTCGTTGCTTTTCAAAAATCAGTCATTCCGCACTTGACGCGGGATTCCCATGTTAAAAAAGCAGGGGATTGCGGGTCAAGCCCGCAATGATATAATCGAAAAAAAAGCCTATTGAGCGGTCACCTTTTGATGTACAATCCAAGGGTATAAAGGTATCTGTTTTTTACATTTGAAAACACTTTTTGATGAAGTTTAGAAATAAATGAATTATATATTCTCAATTGTCACTTGTAGAGAAAATATCAAAATGTCAACGAAGAAAGAAGAAATGAAAAATTATTTGACAATCGCATTGTTAAATTCGAGAAAAACATCTAACTTTGCAGAAAAGTAATTACCAATTTTTATTAATTAAAACCTGCGACAATGAAAAAATTCGATGAATTTGAATCGAGATATTTGAATCCGTTA
>WRFZ01000135.1 GCA_009778655.1 Candidatus Azobacteroides sp. | reverse complement strand
AATGATTAACTTCATTCTTTAATTACATTAATTATTTTAATTTTATACATATTATGGATTACTCATTTTATCAACATTACTGGTGGTTCCTGGTTTCGTTATTGGGAGCATTGTTGGTTTTCTTGCTCTTTGTACAAGGAGGTCAATCACAAATATATCAATTGGGGAAAAAAGAAAGTGAACTGAACTTGTTGTTCGGTTCCATGGGTAAAAAATGGGAATTGACATTTACCACGCTGGTAACATTCGGAGGCGCATTCTTTGCTTCTTTTCCGCTCTTTTACTCCACAAGTTTCGGAGGCGCTTATTGGGTTTGGATGCTGATCCTTTTCAGCTTTATCATTCAAGCGATCGGTTACGAGTTTGTGAATAAAAAAGGCAATGTATTGGGGAACAACACTTATAAAATGTTTCTTTTCCTTAACGGATTGTTGGCTCCGATTTTACTGGGCGCTGCGGTTTCCACGCTGTTTTTCGGCGCGGAATTTGTCGTAAACAAACAGAACTTAGCCGGCGTCGGCGCAGGCAATATCGTGATTTCCTCTTGGCAAAATCCTTTGCACGGATTGGAAGCGGTAGGAAACTTATGGAATGTTTGCCTCGGCGTAGCGGTCTTTTTCTTGTCTCGCTGCTTGGGTAACTTGTACTTTATCAATAATATAGTAAACGAAGAAATTCGGAAAAATTCCCGCAAACATTTATTATATAATGTAATCGGATTTTTGGTTTTCTTCCTTCCCTATTTGATAAAGATAGTTGTAAAAGACGGTTATGCAGAAGATCCGACTACCGGCGTTATTTCGGTGGAATCGTTCAAATATTTGAACAATTTATTGGCTAATCCTTGGATAATCGCTCTTCTTCTGATCGGCGTCGTTTTAGTGCTTTATGGATTTATCCGCACTATTTTGCAAACCCGTTTTATTTTCGGCATCTGGTATGCGGGAATAGGAACCGTATTGGTGGTATTGTCGCTTTTACTCATTGCCGGATTCAACAATACGGCTTATTATCCTTCATTGGTTGATCCGCAGAGTTCGTTGACGATTGCCAACAGCAGTTCCAGCTTATTTACGTTGAAAACCATGTCGGTAGTTTCGTTGCTGATACCTTTTGTTTTGGCATATATCTGCTATGTCTGGTACTCCATGGATAAAAAAGAACCGGTGAAACAATAAAAATACGACCCGCTACATTTTTATCATAAAATTATATTAAGAGTTAAGTGGAGACTTTGCCTCGCCCCGGAATGAATCGGGGAGAGGCAAAGTTTTTTTATTTCCGCTTTATTATCTGACATATTATTGCTAACTTGCAGCCGTTTTACTAATCAAAGAACAGTGTCATGGAAAATGCTGGAATAAATTCCGTCGGATTAAAATTGGAAAATGCGAATCCACAGGTAAAGGTAAACTGGAAGAACATTTTGAAAGGAATTGTCAAAATCGTAATCAATTCTTCATTAAAGAATTATCCCACACTTCCCAACAACATAATAGATATGCTGTTCGATTCCTTCGAAGTGAGCGATACTCCGGGTAAACGCGGATGGACGCTAATCAATCATGCTTTGGTGAAAGCTTTGATACAACTTCTGTACGAAACAAGATACCGATACGAAGATAAAGAGATTGAAATCGGGGACTTGGACACGCAATTAAATGCAATACTGGAAAAAGGCAATTATGATTTGCCGGCGAACTTTTTTCAAAATCCCGAAAACATTCCTTTCTTGAATGATGTGAGGCCTGTATTGAAGGACTTCTTAGGTTGTTTTGGTTTGGAGGAAGATGAAATCGAAAATATCCTTATTCGCTTCAAGACCTTTTTTATTCTGGAATTACGTAAGGAATGGGCGGATAATACGGAATATTATCGGCCATTGGGAGAAACGATCCGAACTCCTTTTGACACGGCTGCAAATAAAAGTATAGAATGGGAAAAATATTACATTACGCTTGAAGAGAGAATAGCCGACCCCGTATTTAGCGAATGTTTCAGCCTCGAACAAATCTATATTCCGCTTCGGGCTTGCTATAAGCAACCCGGAAGCAATCGTGAGATCACCGGGAGAATAAACCGCGCCGAACCTAAAGAGGAAGAAAACAGGAAAGAAATTATTACAGACCTCGAAAACTGTATTTCGGATTGGATTGAAAACGGCAATTGGGACGATTGCATCCGCATCATTCACGGAGGACCCGGTTCCGGTAAATCTTCTTTTCTGAAAATGTTAGCTGCAAAGTTAGCCCGTAAAAAACAAAAGGTATTGTATATTCCATTACATGAATATAATGTTGATGTTAATTTTACTGAGGCGGTGAATGAATATTTCAGCACAATCGGGTATTTTTCTTATGATTTGATAAACGATGAAGAAAAAGACAAGCTTGTTGTTCTGTTCGACGGCTTGGACGAACTCTCGATGCAAGGGAAGGCGCTTGAGGAGATTGCTGGTAGTTTTGTGCGAGATGTTGCTCGAAATGCACTTCTTTTAAATAAAAATACACTTCGAATACAAGTGATTATTGCCGGAAGAGATGTGATTGTACAGCAAAATGAAAATGAATTTAAGCGTCCCGATGAAGTCCTGCGACTGTTGCCTTATCTGATTCAAGAGGAAAAAGCAAGGTTTATTGATGACAACCGGTTAATTGACATAGACCAACGGCATACGTGGTGGACAAAATACGGAGAATTGAAGAAAAAACCGTATCAAGGCTTGCCGGCGGAATTGCAAAATAGCGAAATGAATGAAGTAACAGCCCAACCTTTACTCAACTATTTAATTGCATTAGCATTGGAATATAAGGAAGAAGAGGATTTACAAATTGATTTTGAAAATCCGAATACCATCTATTCGTGTCTCTTGCAAGGCGTTTATAAGAGAGAATATTCGTCCGAAAAAATTACGTTCGGTTTAGACTTTAATAGCTTCGTTTTTGCTTTGAAAGAAATTGCTTTATGCACTTGGCATGGAAACGGAAGAACCGCCACCGTGGCTGAGATTAAAAAATATTTCAGTGATAGTCAATTATTTGCGAATTTTATTTCATCGGCCGAAAAAGGAGTTATTTCTTTGTTGACCACCTTCTATTTTCGCCGGACCGATAAAGCCGGTGAGGGAACGGAAACTTTTGAATTTACGCACAAAAGTTTTAACGAATATTTGACGGCTTTGAAAATTATAGATACTCTTGATACCATTCATGGCCGATTAACCGAAAATGAGAACGACAGCGGACATGTAAAGGGATGGAATATTTATGGTTGTTTAGTGAAATGGCTTGAAGTATTTGGCTTGCAGGTTCCGGACGAGGACTTGGTCAAGTACATTCGGAACGAGTTGGCGCTTATAAAAAAAGAAAAAGGAGGCGAAGGCCTCTTAAATGCTTGGCAGAACACCGTTGTAAAGTTATGGGAACATGTATTGGAAAAAGGGATGCCGATAGAGCAATTACCCTTACGTCCGCCGACATTCAAAGAAGAGAATGAGCAAGCCGTTAAAGCCGAAAAAGCGTTATTAATTCTGCACGGCTTGATTGCCGATATTACCGACCGGGTTTCGGATATTCATTGGCCCCAACCTACATCCTTCGGTGAATTTATAGGACGATTGGTTGGACAAAGAACGGAGGGTGGTGGTGATATTTTTATCTTGCGATTTTGTAATCATCTTAATCTGAATAATGCTGTTCTACTTTTGAAAGATTTGTGTAACGTAAATCTTGTAAAATCTAAATTATGGGACGCTAATTTATGGGACGCTAATTTACGTGGCGCTAATTTATGTAGAGCTGATTTATGTGGAGCTGATTTAGTTGGAGCTAATTTACGTAGAGCTAATTTATGTAGAGCTAATTTACGTGGAGCTAATTTAATTGGAGCTAATTTAATTGGAGCTGATTTACATGGAGCTGAGTTATATGGAGCTAATTTAGTTGGAGCTAATTTAAATGGAGCTGATTATATGGAGTTGATTTAGTTGGAGTTGATTTACATGGAGCTGATTTAAATGGTGTTGATTTAAGTGAAGCTGATTTAAGTGAAGCTCTTTTATGTGGCACTGATTTAAGACTGTGCAAAGGTTTTGATAAAAGAATAGCCCAAAGGTTTTCATGTAAATTTGATGAAAATACAAAATGGTCGTGATTAGGGTCGGGAATAACATTGTTCCGTAGGAACAAAATAAAGGTAGAATCTTTTAATATAAAACTAAATATGCAACATTTGAATCGTCGAAAATTCTTAAAAACAGTGGCTGCCGGCATAGCTGTTGCCGGATTACCCGGATGGATTAGTTGTTCTCAAATGAGAACGAAAAACGTACTGCCTCGTTGGCGCGGATTCAATATTCTTGATTTTTTCCCGCCACGAACGATTGATAACTCGCATTTTTCCGCTACCGAACAGGATTTTCAATGGATGGCTGATTGGGGATTCGACTTTGTTCGTTTTCCGATCGCCTATCCGGGCTATTTGAAATACGACCCGACAAGCGAGATTCCCATTACGCCCGAACAAACCGTTGAATTTAATGAAGAAGCGATTGAAATAATTGAAAAAACGGTTGACGCCGCCAATCAACGGGGATTGCATGTGAGTCTGAATCTGCATCGCGCACCCGGTTTTTGCATCAATGCCGGATTTCGGGAACCGTTTAATCTGTGGAAAGACACGGATGCCCAACAAGCCTTTTATACGCATTGGGATATGTGGGCGAAACGCTTTAAGAATATTTCACCCAAGCTGTTAAGTTTCGATTTGGTTAACGAGCCTTGTTACAAGGAAGATATGAATGACCAATTTTCTCCCTCGTCGCCTATTCCGGGAGAAACCTATCGGAAAGTCGCATTAGGATGTTTGGAAGTGATTCATAACCAAACTCCCGATCGGTTGGTTGTAGCAGACGGTAATCAAGGCGGTTCATTGGTTACGTCGGAATTGGAAGATTTACCGATTGCTCAAAGTTGTCGCGGCTATTATCCTCATTATGTTTCGCATTATCGCGCCGGTTGGGTTTGGAAAAACCCCGATGACGCTCCCATGCCGGTTTGGCCGGGCGTAATTGACGGCAAAGAATTTAATCGGAAAACGTTGGAAGATTTCTATCAACCTTGGGTTGATCTTGTTAAAAAAGGAATCGGCGTCCATTGCGGAGAATGCGGATGTTTCAACGAAACGCCTCACAAAGTATTCTTGGCTTGGTTTAACGATCAATTGGATATACTTACTTCCGCCGGAATCGGGTGGGGACTGTGGAATTTTCGCGGCGCTTTCGGATTACTCGATTCGGGCAGAAAAGATGTATCTTATGAAGATTTTCATGGTCATCTGTTGGATCGTAAATTGTTGAATTTATTGCAAAAACATTAATATGAGAGTTAAATTATTAACCCTGTGTTTAATCTTTTGTTCTGCAAGCTACGGACAAATAGCAATGAATCAATTGGGATTTTACAGCCGGGCGCCGAAAAAGGCGGCAGTGACAGTCGAACCGGATGTTAACGAGTTTACGATCGTAACAGAGGAAGGCAAAGAAGTTTTTAAAGGAAAATTAAGCGAACCGATTCATTCAAGAAATTCATCGCTTACGATTTGTCAAGCCGATTTTTCGCCGGTGGAAATTCCGGGTAAATACCGCTTAAAAGCGGGGAATCGGGAATCGGAAATTTTTACCATTGGCGATCATGTTTTGAATGATGTTGCAAAAGCTGTATTAAAAGGGTTTTATTATCAACGGTCATCCGAACCGTTGGAAGAAAAATACGCCGGTCGTTGGGCGCGTCCGGCCGGTCATCCGGATACGCAGGTAGAAATACATCCTTCTGCGGCAACGCAACAGCGTCCGGCGGGAACAATCATCGCTTCGCCCGGAGGCTGGTATGATGCCGGAGATTATAACAAATACATTGTAAACAGCGGAATTACAACGGCTACTTTGCTGTCGGCCTACGAAGATTTCCCCTCCTATTTTCAACAACTTGAGGTTAATATTCCCGAAACGGGAAACGGCATTCCCGATTTGCTGAATGAAATCCTTTATAACCTTCGCTGGATGCTCACGATGCAAGATCCGAACGATGGAGGGGTTTACCATAAATGTACCAATGCGTCGTTCGACGGAATGGTCATGCCCGGAGTAACCCGAACGCCTCGCTACGTGGTACAAAAAAGTACGGCGGCGACGCTTGATTTTACGGCCGTAATGGCGCAGGCTTCGCGTGTGTTCAAACAATTCCCGAAAGAATTGCCCGGATTGGCCGACAGTTGCTTGTCGGCTGCCCAACAATCTTGGAATTGGGCGTTACAATATCCCGACAGTTTATATAATCAACAGGCGATGAATCGCCGATTCGAACCGCCGATTACTACCGGAGAATATGGCGATAACCGGTTGGACGACGAATGGTTTTGGGCTTCCGTAGAAATGTATGCCGCGACTTTGGAACCTTCCTACAAAGTCAAGGCAAAAGAATATTTAAACGATAAATGGCAGATTCCGGATTGGAAACAGGTGTATATGCTTGGGGTTTATACCCTGCTTCGGATAAAAGAACCGGAATTTACTCCCGATTTCTCCGAAAAGTTGATTGCGATGGCCGACCGGTTCACCGATTCAATGTCAACCAATGCTTTCGGAACAGTTATGGGCCGTGATTCTTCGGATTTCATTTGGGGAAGCAATTCCTTAGCTGCCAATCAAGGCATTTTATTGATACAAGCTTATCGGTTGACAAAGGATATAAAATACCTCGATGCGGCGCTTTCCAATGCCGATTATCTGTTGGGTCGGAATGCAACCGGTTATTGTTTTGTAACGGGTTTCGGTTCAAAGCGCGTGATGCATCCGCACCACCGTCCTTCGGTAGCCGACGGAATTGATGATCCGGTACCCGGATTACTTTCCGGAGGGCCTAATCCGGGAATGCAAGACCACTGTAATTATCCTTTTACCGAACCGGAAACCGCTTATATTGATGTTTCGGAAGCCTATGCATCCAATGAAATCGCCATCAATTGGAATGCGCCGGCCGTCTATCTTTTTAATGCGATTGAAGCCGAGCAAGCCGGTTGGAAATAGCTTCGGCTATTTCCAACCACCGCCCTGTGATATAAATCCCGTGATTCGGATTGTAGAAAAGAATGGTAAAACATATTATGTGAACCGGAAAAATTCAAAAGAAACGCGAGATACTTTTGTTGCATTAACCGACTATTTTAGAAACAAAGAATAAAAAATAATGAATAGAAAAGTGTTTAGATCTCGTATCAGCGTATTGCTTACTGGAATTATATTACCGGCGACCATACCGCCTCTTATTCAAATGATTCATGATGCTTTTGAAGGATTATTCTATATTATGGCTGGAATTTTGATTTTTGTGATATTAGTTTTTACAAAAATATATTATGTGATTTCGGATGATAAACTATATACAAAAGTATGGATTTTTTCCTACGGAAGTATAGATATTGCCGATATAGTTTCTGTGGAACGATCATACAACTTAACTTCGGCTCCTGCCGCTTCCTTAAAAAGATTGTGCATCCGTTTCAGAAAAGGAATGGAATATCGAGAGTGGTTAATTTCTCCCGATAGAGAAGAGGAATTTATTGAAACGCAAAAAATCGTCAATCCGTATATTTATGTCAATATCCCATATGGCGTATCCGAGATTGGGATATTTGATGATGTAGGATGAAAAAAATGAAGATGGAGATAGCTCCTGTCCGGTTAAATTATTATACTCTTTTGCTTGTTTGATAAAAAGCTATAACTTTGCCATACCAATGAATAATTTTTATATAATGAAAAAATGAAGTAATAACATACTTAAATAAAAGGCGTTAACTTTAGTTCTTGCTATTGAAAATCTGCAAATTTTTCATCAGCACACAAGAATGAGAAAGTTCAACGCCCGCGTGAATGCGCGGGCTTTTCTTGTTTGTGTGCACGGTTTTGCAGAGCCTCAATAGCAAATAGTTAAGTCCGCGTTTCTTATTTTTATAATTTAAGCTCTTATGAAAAATATACATATAGGCTCTATCATAAAACAAAAAGTTATGGAAAGTTCCATGACAATCAAAGAATTTGCAGACAAGATAAATTGCGAAAGAAGTACTGTTTATTATATTTTTAAACAAAAAAGTATTGATATCGAAAAACTGATGGAAATATCCGATGTATTGGATTATGATTTTATATCCGAAATTTATACAAAGCAAAACAATAAAATAACTCATTCTGCTCCAACCGTTTTTATTGCTGTTGAAGTGGACCCGGATTCTCTGCAACAGTTATCCTTACCGGACGAATTTATTCAATTATTAAAAAAATGAAACCAAACCGTTTGATTTTTCCACAAAAGTGTTGAAAATATCCACGTTGTAAAACAAAAAGTCATTCATAAAAAAAATACCTTTGACGCAATTAATTTTTATTTCATATATCGGGCTGTTTTTGATAAATTGATTACGAGACCATTTTTCCAACAGGAAAAAACAATTAAAGAAATGTATGCATTTGTCGCTTAACATAGGATTTAGACAACCGTCTTTTGAAAAAAAAGGAAAAATATTTTGCAACGGAATGAAAATATATTCATATATCGTGTCATTATTTTTCTTTTTACTTTGTTTTGGAACCTTATTTCTGAGCAGTTCTTCTTTTGTAAATACACAGACAGCCCCTAAATGGTATTCTTTCATATTCTGTTCAGCAGCTATACTGATAACATTTGCCATATGCGGTATTTTTTCGGATATAAAAAAATTGCGATTGAATAACCTTGTTTTACCGTTTTGTTTAATTATCACTACGCTTTGCGTTGTACAAGCTTTATACGGAATTGCGCAATATATGCGCCTGTTTCCTGCATTCGGCGGACACAGAATAACCGGGAGTTTTGATAACCCTGCGGGATTTGCAGCTTGCCTATGCACTGGATTTCCTTTCTTCTTCCGGTTTCTCACAAAAAAAGAAAAGTGGATACGCAGTGTATTCATAGGAGGAATGATGATAATCGGGTTAGCCGTTTTACTTTCCGGTTCCCGTGCAGGTATGTTAACTTGGGTAATTGTTTGTTTTGCCGGATTTTCTCATTTGTTTCGAATAAGCGCAAAACACAAAATAATCGTTGGAATTTTTCTTGCAATACCGGTTACCGGCCTGTATTTTGTAAAAAAGGATTCGGCTGACGGACGTTTGCTAATTTGGCGATGCAGTTGGGAAATGATAAAAGACAAACCGGTTACAGGTTATGGAATAGGCGGATTCAAAGCCGAATATATGAACTATCAAGCAAAATATTTTGAGGAATACCCGAATAGTAAACAGGCTATGCTTGCCGACAATGTAAATCGTCCGTTCAATGAATATATCGAACTGTTGGTAAATTACGGTTTGGTCGGATTCTTATTGTTCACGCTTTTGTTGTTTTATTTGATAAGGGCGTATAAACGTAATTCCGGCAAAACCCCGTTAACTCATATCGCTTGTTGGTGTTTGACAGCCGTTGCCGTATTTGCTTTTTTTTCATATCCGCTTCGATATCCTTTTGTTTGGGTAATGGGATTGTTGAGTTGTTCGATTATTCTGTTTCAAGGGAATAACCGGAGATTTTTATTCAAGAAAGTTTATATTTCGATTTTGATTTTACTTTTGATGCCGATGGTATGCCTTAAAAGTTATAATCGTCTTTCGGCAGAAATAAGATGGTGTGCAGTGGCGCACCGGTCATTGGCGGGACAAACGAAACAAATGCTGCCCGAATATCAATTGCTCTATTCCGAATTGCAAAATAATGAATTATTCCTTTATAACTACGCCGCAGAATTGAATTTCGCTCAATGTTATAAAGAAAGTTTATCTGTTGCTCATGAATGTGAACGTCTTTGGGCAGATTATGATTTGCAAATTTTGATGGCGGATAGTTATTTGCAAATAAAAGATTATGCAGCCGCGGAACACTATTATTGGAAGGCGGCGACAATGTGTCCGGTAAGATTTGTGCCGTTGTATAAACTGTTTCAATTGTATGAAACAATTGGCGATAAAGAAAACATGCGAAAAACGGCAAAAACGATTATTGATAAACCGGTTAAAGTAATGTCGCCGATAGTGAATCAAATTAAAAATGAAGTTAAACGAAAAACGGATTGCCTATGATAAAAATGACAAAAATTAAAGCAAGATGAACGGAGAGCTTCAATAACCCTTCAAGAACTTTGCAGCAAAGTTACTTGCTAATTTGAGAATAAAATAATAAATTTGCAAAACAATTTAATTTACAGGACAAATGAAATTAATTTATAAAAATCAGATAATTAAAATTTTTAGTTTAGGACTAATGTTGGCAGGTATAGTTTCTTTAGGTTTTTTAGAACAAAGTTGTACCCAAGACGATTTAGATAATGATATTAATGATGATATGAGCATTCATGCAAAATATCTTGACCTTGATGTAACGAGTACTGATTTATTTACACCCGAAGAATTGAATATACTCGGACAAGCTTCTTACAGAATTACCACGCACATGGTTTTTGATAGTAATAGCAATAAATATGTGTTTGATCTGAAATCGCCTGCTGAAATTAATATATCGGAAAGGTTATTTGACTATATATATCCGAATATGCAGAATGTACCGGTAACTACGACGAACTGGCCTCGAATTAAACCGGATAATTACCAAGAGAGTACGGTCAGTGACGGCGGGTTCGGTTGGTCTCAAATACAGGTCCATATGTCAGATCAACAAATGGTAAGCTATTTTCAATCCGCAATTAATAATCAAGGTAGCGCAAGTGAAGCTTTGGCTGCAGCAGGAGTGGGAGCAGGATTAGTACCTGGTGGTCTGGCAACCGGAACAGGGTTGAGTGTAGCATCATTAGGTATGAGTTTGCTGCAAAGTGCTACTCAACAAGACTATAACAGTTATATAAATCAAAGCAATAGAACAGGAGGAACTGCTACATTTACAACGGTTACGTCATCAACAGGTACCTGTACTATGACTAATACAACAGTTCAATACGGTTATACAAAAAAATAACAAATGAAAATATGAACAGATAATGAAAAAGAACCGACTTACATTATTAATATTAAGATTTGCAGGCATTTTTTTAGCTATTATAATGGCAGGATTATATATTTGGAATCCGATGAAAAAAAATTACATTTTTCCAAAGAGCATGATATTGCCTCTTACGGCAATTATTAGCGCAGTTATTAGCGCATTGCCTTTTTGGAAGAGTGAAATAATGCGGATACTGTTTCAATTATTAGTACTATTGATACTGACGATCCTATATTTTGTAATGTAAGTTTTTATACTATCGGGCGAAGAGCATAATTGCTTTTACCCGATAGTATAAAATGAAAATGAATGAAATTAAAAAGATACTGTTTACGTCCCCTTAGTTGACTTATTGCATTTGTTTACATAGAAATTTGGATACGTATTTCTGTTAAAAACAAAAAAATTATGGTAAGCTTTAAAAAAATAAAATGTATAAATATGCAAAAAGTAAGTGTAATCATATTATCCGTTACGATCGGATTATTTTACTCTTGTACGAGAAGTGAAAAAAATACATTTAATAAAGATGATAGGGAGACAGAGTTGGGATTCAAACTTCAGACAATAGCTAATACTCCCGACAGTCTGCGTTCGGCCGAAGATAAAGTATTATTTCGGAAACTTGAAGCAGTAATCTATGAAAAGTGTGTAGTAGAGAACGGCAGATTTGAGATAACTGTCAGTAAGAAGGACGTGAAAAAAATGGGCCTGTCTGAAATCTGGTATGACAAGATAAGAAGAGAAATAGATTACACAAATAATTTGCTTGATACAATATCTTTTCCGAAACAACAAATGATTTTTGATGCTTTCCGAAAATCCAAAGAAGAATACAGGGCGCGAAAAGAATCTCAACATTTGGAATAAGTATTTGCATTACTGTTTATTAGTTTCAAATTGGGCGGAGGCGATTTTGCACTTCGCTCAATTTTAAAAGAATGAGAATGAAAACAAATATGTTTATATTAAGCATGGTTCTGCTTTTGCTTGTCTTTAATGCTTGTCAAAAAGAAGAGTTATCGGAAATTGCGATTAATCGCACCATTCTAGCTTATATGGCTGCCGATAATGATTTGTCCTACGATGCTTTCGAAAATTTACAACAAATGGAACGAGGATTTTCGGAGACCGGCGTTCGTCTTATCGTGTTTTTTGATCAAGCAGATGAAAACCCTTGTTTGGCAGAAATTCATCCCGATAAAGACGTAATTGTTAAGTCGTATCCCGAATTAAACTCGGCAAATTCGGATGTATTGGGAAGTGTCATACGAGATGTAATTGATTTGTACCCGGCGCAAGAATACGGATTGATTCTGTGGTCGCACGGTTCGTCATGGATGCCTGCCGGAAGTATTCTTCGGTCCTTCGGTAATGATTCCGGCACGCGAATGAATATTCCGGATTTAGCTGAAAATTTACCGGTAAAGTTTAATTTTATTCTTTTTGACGCCTGCCTGATGGGGTCGGTTGAAGTCGCTTACGAATTGAAAGATAAGACGGATTATATAATCGCATCCTCTACGGAAACCGTATATACAGGCTTCCCCTATGAACAGGTTATTCCCCGATTGATACAACCCCGAATTGATTTCAATGCGGTCGCCCAATCATATTTCGATTACTATAACTCGCAGCAGGGCGCTTATCAATCTGCTACCGTTTCGGTGATTGACACTCGCTATTTATCGGATTTGGCTTCCGGTATGAAACAACTTTGTGAAAACAATCCGGTAAATCTGCAAACTTTTGACAGGACATCTGTTCAACGATTAGATGTGTACGAAGAGCAATACGTTTTTGACTTGTTGGATTTTACGGATAAACTTTTCCCGAATGCAAACAAAACTGACTTCATCGCTCAACTGAATAAAACGGTACTGTATAAAAACCACACGTCGCGATTTCTTATGGCGTATGACATCAATACATATTGCGGATTAAGTTGTTATATTCCTCTTGCCGACAGAAACGATTTAAATACATATTATAAGACATTGAAATGGTATAATGATGCGGGATTGAATTATTTATTTTGAAAACGGTACAATAAAAATTTATGCCCAATAAAAAAAATATTGCTCGCGGGGCAGCAATTATCATTTACATTTTACTATCCATACTCTATGTAATATGGAGAATCGGTTATACTCTGAATGCCGATCAAATGATTGCATCGGTCATCTTTCTGTTTGTTGATATGGTAACCTGTTTTTCAGCGATAGTGTTTGTTATTTCCCTTTGGCGGCGACCTGTTCTCTCGATTCCGCCTTGTAACGACTCTAAAGAGTTGTTTTCTGTTGATGTGCTTGTTCCGACCTGCAATGAGACTTGCGAAATGCTCGAATCAACCTTGCGGCATTGTATTGATATGGACTGTCCCCACAAAACCTACTTACTGGACGACGGGAACCGACCGGAAATGAAATTGTTGGCAAAAAATCTCGATGCAGGTTATATCGCAAGAGAAAAGAACATCGGCGCTAAAGCGGGAAATTTGAATAATGCGATGCAATATACTCAAGGAGAACTGATCGCTGTTTTTGATGCGGATTTTCGCCCGGAAAAGGAGTTTTTAAGCCGGCTTACCCGATATTTTCACGACGAAAAGACAGCCGTGGTTCAAGTACCGCAATTCTATTACAACACCGACAGTTTCCAACACCGGCGTTTATTCAAAAATAAAATATATTCCGATCAAGATATGTTTATGCATCTTGTTCTGCCGGCACGACATAATTGGAACGCAGCCTATTGGATCGGTACAAATGCTCTTTTGCGTCGCGAGGCAATCGAATCAATAGGCGGCTTTCCGACAGATTGCGTTACCGAAGACATTCTTACCAGCATGTTCATTCACGGTAAAGGTTGGAAGACCGTATATATAGATGAACCTCTTGCTTACGGATTTGCTCCCGTAAATATATTCGAATATTATGTGCAACGATTACGCTGGGCAAAGGGGGCATTCCAGATATTGCGATCGCACAATCCGCTGTTTCAAAAAGGATTGAGCTTGATGCAACGGCTTTTTTATTTTTCATCCGTCAGCCACTTTTTCGAAGAGAGCGCTAAAACAGTATATTACCTTTTTCCGGCATTTTTCTTTTTATTCGGAATCGTTCCGATTTATCCTTATCCGCCCGTCATCGTGGGAATGCTTCTTTACTTCGGAATTACACGTCTGTTGCTCAAGTTAATAACCGGTAGGCATACCAACCTTATCATGAATGATATTTATTCGGTTATCAAGTCATTTATATATTGTATGGCTCTGCCGGCGTTTTTCTTTAATAAAAATATTCGCTTCAAAGTAACGCCTAAAGGCAGAGGAAAATCAATCTCTTTTCAAGGAATTATCGGTACGGTAATCATTTTCGGATTTAATTTAGCCGCTGTCGTTAGGTCTGTATTCAATCTGTCCGTGATGAATCGGTTAGGCGTATTGGGTCTGATAGTCTTCGGCTGGTGCCTCTATATAGGAGGTATTGCTTTTTCAGCTTGCTTTTATTGTTTCAAACCGTTAATAAAAAAATCAAATGAATCTTGTGTTTAGATATATGCCAGGAATTTTTTTGATTCTAACGCTTTGTTGTTGCAGTAGGCCGACCGGTGAAACGATTGCTCTTTCCGATCTGCCTCCGGTAATCGTCGGAGCGGAATCGGATTCCATCATTGAAATAAAAAACTGGTTGGCAATAGGCCCGTTCGAATTTAATCCTCTTCTGACGGATCCTAAAAAGACATTTTTTCGCAAAGACTTGAAGCGATACGGAATCACGGAGGGATCTGTAAATGAGGAAGCGATCAAAAAACTGCAAAAAAAAGGGATAGACGTATTTTTGATAGATTCGCCTTCGCCGCAGATAAAATTATTCGAATACGTTTTCGAAAAGTTGAAAAAAAAGAGTAATTTTTATCTTGTTTCCCGGATTCATTCTGAAAAAGCCCGAAATGTTACGTTGATTATTGACGGTTCATACAGCTATGCCGTGTGGCTCAACGGAGACAAACTGATTGAGGTAAAAGGCAAATACAATACGAATAAAGCAGGCGACCGATTTGTAAATGTTTCGTTGAAGGAAGGAGAAAACACTTTGTTTGTAAAAATCAATAGAGGTTCCAATGTGCGTTCGTGGGATTTAATTTGTGCCGTAGCTCCTCGCGGGGAAGCCGAGAGAATCTTCCGGGTCAACTATTCGGGTGATTTTGTCGTTAATCCCATAATTACCGGTTCTCTCGAAGTATATGCCGGACCTTATATGAACGGGAAAGTTGAAATTATGGACGGTGCGAATCAAATGATTGCCTGCGGTTCTTTTGACGGTCAAAATACAAACGATCAACCGTTTATCCTTTCAAGTCTCCAGAAATTGGAAGAAGGCTTTTACAAAGCGATTCTGACAATTGGCGGTGAAAAGCTTGAGGAGACAATTTATAAAGGAGATTATCGTAAATTCGTAAATAATGCTGAGGCAAGCGTCGCTGAAATCAGCAGCGATAGCCCGTATTCCGGAGATTTGACGGCAGCCGTGCAAAGGGTAGCGTTTCTTAACGATAAACCCGGAGATCCCGATTCGTCAAACGAAACGCGCTTTCTCAACAGGAACAGAGTATTTTGGGGTTATGCTCTGTACAGAATGCTTCATAAAAACGCCTTGACGCAACTCATGACTTATACGGATGAAAATAATAATTTAGGTGTTTTTATTTTTCATACCGGCAGTAAACAACGGCAAAATATACCGTTGGTAATTATTGTTCCGTCTGCTCTGCAGGGTAATTCGATGATCGAAGATTGGTACACAAGCAACCTCGATCAAATAGAAACGGACAATGCTCTCGCTGGTCAATACGGATTTGATGTCGCTTGGATTTATGCCGAAGGAAAGAATTATTCGGCAAATAAAACCGAAAAAGAGATTACTGCCGTAATCAACCGGTTGCAATCGGAATATGCTATTGCCGGACAGAAGATATTTATTATGGGCGATTGCGAAGGAGGAAGAAGGGCATTGGTACAACTTGCAGCAACGCCAAACAGATATGCCGCTTGCGTTGTATCATCTCCGATCACATTGTCGGGAGGAATTGACGGGGTACCCGTTGATCTGTTGTCTCAAATGGGTGATATTCCGATATTGATTACTCATGGAACGGATGACAACGTTTCACCGATTGAAAACTCCCGTAGATTCTACGCCGAAGCGCAAAAATTAAATATGCCCGTAAAATATGCTGAAATACAGGGAAGTCATGTATGTATTTCAAAGGATAGTCATAGATTTGTATTCGAATTTTTCAGTCGAATAGAATCCGGGCAAAAATAAATAGATTATGAAACGATATTTATCGGCAGCTTTGTTATTATTTTTTGCTTGTAAAATTTGCGTTGCTTCCGTTCGGCCGGTTGATAATCACGGCCGGTTGCGCGTTGAGGGTGCAAACATCGTTGACCGGAACGGCGAGAAAACGGCGCTCAAAGGAATAAGTTTAGGCTGGCACAATTGGTGGCCCCGATTCTACAATCCTTCCGCAGTCGAATACCTCAGCAACCGATGGCATATTTCGGTAATACGGGCGGCAATGGGCATAGAAGTCGAAAGAGGTTATTTTGAAAATCCCGAAAAGTCGAAAGCTGTTATACGAACGGTTATTGATGCAGCGATTGCAAACGGTATTTATGTAATTGCAGATTGGCACACTCACAATATATATACCGAGCAAGCCGAAGCGTTTTTTTCCGATATAGCGCAACAATATGCGGAATACCCCAATATCATCTATGAGATATTGAATGAACCGGAAAGCAAACCGAGGAGAGATATAAAATGGGAGGAAGTAAAAGAATATTCGGTACGGGTAATCGAATCAATTCGAAAATATGACAGCCGTAATTTAATAATCGTCGGGAGCACGACCTGCTCGCAGGATGTTGATATCGTTGCCGACGATCCGATATGCGGTTATGAAAATATTGTTTATTCTCTTCATTTTTATGCAGCCTCGCATGACTATGTCAGAAATAAAGCCGAGTATGCCGTAGGAAAAGGATTGCCGTTATTTGTATCGGAATGTTCGCCTACTCAAAATAACGGGGATGGACCGCTTGACAAAAAGAAATTTTCAACATGGTTAAAATTTATGAAACAAAACGAGATCAGCTTCGTACTGTGGGGGCTTTATGACAAAGAAGAGAGTTCTGCCATGCTCAAACCGAATGCTGATCCTCGCGGAAATTGGTCTGCAGATCAATTAACGGAAATGGGAATTTACTCCCGGCAAATTATCGGCGGAGGAACCGGTTTAACCCGAATAATTATAATTGCCGGAGTTTTAATTTCGGCTGTTATTGCCGTTTTTATTATTCACAAGAGGGTAGGGCATAAACAATAAACCGGATAGACTTGCCGAACAATTCAAAAAAGCGATTAAAACCGAGCAAGCCGGTTGGAAATAGCCGAAGCTATTTCCAACCGCCGCCCAAGGCCCGATAGAGAATGATTTTCTGTTGAATAATCGTATTATAGGTTGAGTAAAGCGAAAGTTCGCTGGATAAAACGCTGTTTTGCGCAGACAAAACATCCAGATAGGTTGCATATCCGTTCACCAATAGTTCTTGCGAATATTCGTATGCCCTTTTCAAGGCATCCACTTGTTCTTTCTGATAAGCGGCCTGCTGAGTTACAAACTTGATGGACGCCAAAGCGTTTGATACTTCATTTCCCGCATCCAGCAAGGTTTGTTTGAAAGATATAAACGCGGCATCTTCCTGTAACCGAGCGACCTCTTTTTGAGTCTTCAAAGCCCTCCCGTTGAAGATGGGTTGCGTTAATCCGGCAACCGCATTCCAAAGCAAAGAACCCGGCATGTTGAACCAATTGGATAATCCTTTGGCATCCGGTCCGACCGAACCGCTCAAGGTTAATTGGGGATACATGGCGGCACGCGCCGCATTAAATTCTTCATGAGCGGCACGCAAGGCAAATTCCGCCGCCTGTACATCGGGACGGTTACTCAACAATTGCGCGGGTACGCCTATCTCCGGCGTTTCGGAATGAAAGATTGTCAAATCAAAACTGCTCGATCGCGGAACAGATGCCGGAGTTTTACCCAAAAGCAGACAAATATAGTTTTCCTCCATGGCAATGGAAGCATCTATCTGCGGAAGATAAGCCTTGGCCGCAGCCAACTGCGATTTGGCTTGCAATACAGCCACTTCGGTTACTTGAGCCGATTTTTTCAAATCTTCGACCGTCTGCAAATAACTGGTATAACTCTCTATGCTTTGTTCCGTAATCGCCCGTTGATGATCGAGTGTAATCAGTTGATAATAAGCTGCGGCAATGTCGGATGCTATTTGAGTTTGGGTTGCGCGAACCGTAGCCGCTTGTTCAAAATATTGGGCTTGTTGCGCTCTTTTCGCACTGCTCAATTTTCCCCATATATCAATTTCCCATCCGGCCGTTGCAGCCAATTGTAATTCCGTAAACGGATTTTTAGGTCGGATAGAGTTTCCGTATTTTGATACGTCGTAAACCGATCCGTTCACACCTACATTCAAAGTCGGGAAAAGGGCGGCCTTGCTCTGTTGCACGTATTGAGATACCTGCGCTAACCGATTGATCGCCAATCGAACATTAGTGTTTGAATCAAGCGCTTCGGTGATCAATTGTTGCAATAAAGGATCAGCATAGAAATCATATACCGAAACCGCGGCTAAAGTATTAGTGGTGTCGGCATCTGTAAAAGTACGGAACAATCCGCTGACAGGCAGCTGATCGGATCGTTGATAGGGGGTGGCGCAACTCCCCAAAAGCAGCGCCACAGTTATAACTGAAAGGTTTATATATAAAATAATACTATGTTTCATTCTGTTACTTTTTTATAAGATTACTTCTTTTACGCATGGCGGCATCCAACGATCCGAAAATAATATACAT
>WRFZ01000134.1 GCA_009778655.1 Candidatus Azobacteroides sp. | reverse complement strand
TTATTTGTGGAGCATACGAGACCATTTTTATTATAAACGTAAATTCATTAAAATACAGAAATCACATAAAACCACAATGTTACCATTTTTATTATTCAACAAAGACAAACAAAATTCATTAAACTAAAGCTGTTTTAGTCCCTGTTTTTTCAAAGAGGGGACTGTTTTATTTATTGAACAGGGTCATTGCTTTTTCTTTGGCTTTATCGGTAACTTCTATGTAAGGTTTCATTGCGCTGTAATCGCTGTGTCCCGTCCATTTCATGACGATTTGAGGAGATATACCGAACATCAAGGCATTGCAGATGAATGTTCGCCGGGCGGCGTGCGTACTCATTAATTCGTATTTCGGATATATTTCATCTGCACGTTCACCGCCTCTGTAATAAGTTATTGTTACGGGCGTATCTATTTCGCACAGTTTGCAAAGTTCTTTAAGCGCATCGTTCATTTTTTGGTTTGATATTATCGGCAAAGCCAAATTATCCGGAAATTCCGAATTTTTATATTTATCGAGAATAGCCTTCGAATAGTTATTTAATTCTATTTTAAGGCTGTTTCCCGTCTTTACGGTCGTTATTGATATATACCCGTCAAAAACATCGGTACGTTTCAAATTGGCGGCATCGGAATACCGGAGCGACGTAAAGCAGCAAAAGCAAAATACATCTCGCACTTTTTCCAGTTTCCGAAATTCTTCCGGTATTTTATAATTGTACACGGTCATAAGTTCGTCCCAATCCAAAAATATAACTTTGTTCTTTTCTATTTTTAATTTCGGTTTGAATGTTTGGAAGGAAGCATTATTGTTATATCCTTTTCGGACTGACCACCGGAGGAACCATTTCAACAGATTTATTTGCTTCTCTATTGTCCTGTTTCTCATTCGGAGTGTATCGCGGAGGTATGCGATGTATTCATTCAATCCTTTTTCATCCGTTTTTTCAAAAGTCAAATTTTCATCGAACGCATGAAGGTGATTTTTGACAGCAGCCATTTTTTGATATGTAGCCTTTACCCATGAATTTCCGCGCCCTTCCTGTTCCGTAAATTCATCAAACAGCCCGTAAAATGTTTTATCTCCGGAGCTTTTCCTGCCGACGGCTAACCCGAAAGCATTTCTGAACTCATCCGTATCGGGGACGGTACCTCTCAATTCAAACGACGCGAATGTTTTTTCACAGGCTCCTTCAAATCGCTGTATTTCCTTGTTTATGATGTTCGCCGCCGTTTTCTTCTTTCCGTGTGTCGTGTTGTTTATGCAGCGTTGTGTTTCCGTACTCCATTTCGCAATATCAACCCGATACCCGACATTAAACGAAACGATATTCTTATTATGATTCCATTTAATCCGGTAGCGTAATTTAGCATCCGGTTTATCCGGTTCTTTATCGGGCAGGAATTGACAAACACGTTTGATGTACATTTTTTGTCTTATTTGAAATTCATTGCAAAGGGGGTTCCTTTTTGTACATTTTCCCTTTCCCTGTCATTATCCATTCGGCTGAAACGCCGTAGTCGGTAACGAGGTGTGCAATCCATGCCAACTGCAAAATATCGCGTGACTTATCCTGTTCGAGAAGCCAAAAGTTTCGGTTGTTTATCCCGTACCTGCGCGTAAACGTTTGCTTGCCTCTGATTATTTTTCTTTCCTTCAAATCGTAAATTGCCTCAAAAAAGCGCTCGACTATTTTTTTCCCTTCCTCGTTTTGCATAATTCGTTTGATTTATCGGTTTTCGCTTTTAATTCAGCGTTGATGCCGTTATTTCCGTCCCGTAATAACCCTTCCCACTTTTCAACCGTTTCGGGCTTGAAATCGGCTTTCCTTTTACCCGTAACAACCTGTTCGAACTCCCGCAGTTCAATCGGAGACATAACAGGCATGTATTTTTCAATATCCAACAACTTGCTTATGCTTTCGTGCATCTTTTTCCGTATGGTATCGTATTTTTTATTTTCAAACATATCGCCCTGTCCGGTTAAAAGCCAACGGGCGTTTATTTCCGGAAACTTTAATATCAATGTCAGCGCCGGTTGAAGCCCGAAGTTTTCACCCCGCAGCAGCTTGGCAATGTATTGGGGCGACCAACCGACCAACGCGGCAAATTCCGTTTGCCGACCTCCGGTTTTGTATCGGATGATTTCAAGTAAGCGCGTGTGCATGATTAATTATTAACAAGTGCAAGTTTTTTCCCGTTTATATAATCCCCGTTTAATGTTGCGCCAATAGCAGAAACTATCTTGCAATATCTAACATTTACTTTAGAGTTATTTGCTTGATTTAAAAATGTTTTCGCGAGCATTTCCGGGCTTTTTTCTCCCGGAATTACAGCTATAATTAAACCACCGTTATCTGCAATTACGGCTTTTTTTACATACGAAAAACTTTCTATATATTCCAATAATTCTTCTTTTGATGTTTTTGTTTTGGTTGTTTCGCTAATTTTTACATTATTGTCAAGTTGATTTGTTTTTTCTTGATTCGTATTCGTTTTTTTAAGCCAGTTAGCATATATTGTATCTTGCATTACGAATGTATAAACATATTCTCTGTCAATGGTAATCTCATATGTTTCATATGCTCCATAATGTGTTTCAGATATTATACCTAAGCTGTTTCCGGCTTTTTCGGGGATAAATGTTATTAGCGGATGATGATACTCATATTTTTGATAAATTTTATTAATCATTCCAAATTCGAGTACAACTTCTTGTTTGTTTAAGAAACACAATCTATAACCGTTTTTTCTATCTTCCCAAATTGTGCAAGATAAATCATCTTTGAACTTGAAATCATCCTGCTTTTTTTCAACTGTATTTGTAGGTGTTATATCAACAGTGTTTACTTTATCGGCGTCCGATACAGTTTTCTTTCCGCATCCGACAAACCAAACCGCCAGCAATGCAGCGAAAATAATCTTTTTCATAATTGTTAGTTTAATATATCATCTATGTAATCGCTTCTTTCTTTCTCTTCGTTTATTTTGTTTATAATATATTCGTCTGAAATTAAATTAGATAATTCTTTTACATTATTAATATCAATTTCTAAAAACACTCTTGGAATAGTTACATTTACCCCGCCTTCTACTGTTATCTGAATATCAGGAGTAAATAGGTATATTCCCGAATTGAACGTATCATTATTATAATCGCATTTAAACAATATTATGCAATTTGCATTATCTGCATATTGGATGGAAGCGCTTGATGCAACAGACATATTTGAAGGGAAAACGCCAACTTCTTTTTTTTTAACATGTAGTTTTTTTTCTTTTGATTTTTCATCCCATTCAATCGCTTTTTGAATCAAATTTCCGAATTCTTCTTTTTGTTTTTGTGTCAATAGCAATTTAAAATCTGCTACTCTTGCATCAATACCAACTATCGTAATATTATTTGATTCATCAAAAGATACAGCAAATTCAACCTTGGTAATGTCATTGCCTAAAACTTGACTTGCGGTATAATCCCCTATTTTATAGATTATATTTTCTTTCATGATTGTGAGTTCTTATTGTTTATGAAATTTAGTAATACATCAAATTCTTCTTGATTTAATTTCTTGTCAGAAAGCAACTTCTTGTATCTATTTATATCTCTTTTAAGTTTTGCTTGTTTTATTTCTTCGCTTGACTTATTTAAATTCTGCTTTTTCCGTTCAAATGCAATTTTTTCCTTGTAATTTTTGTACGATAGATTAAAAATATATTCAATATCGGTCATCAAAGACTTACATTGATAAAAATCCGTTATCTCAACCTTTTGAATTTCTTCCGGAAAAGAATAATTTGCGAATCTTGTTTCTATTGTAGTTTTTGTCTTTGATATGTCGTAGCTTTTAATAGGAAATACATCGCTTCCAAATTTATTATGGAGTACTTCTTTCGTGCATTCTTCCAATAAATTATAATTTTCTTTGATAGTTTTTCGAGATAAGCTAAATGCCCTATGAAATACTTGTAATATATTTTGAGCTGACAAATCCATTTTTAGGTTGTATGCCAACAAAAATTGAGCATTTGAAAAACCTGAAATTTCAGTCTTTTCATGCAAATTAACCAACATATCTAATCTGTTTCTCAATATACACGAATGAATTAATGCCTGTTCTGAATATTTTTGAAATGACTTATTTTTATGAGTATTTCGAAGCCTAATTATCTGGTTAAATGCTTTATCAAAATCTCCAACAAGTAAATGTCTTTCAAGTCCGTAATAATAAAGAAACACATATCCCGTATCAATTGGGGCATCAACATTTCTTAGCCAATTAAGATATACAAATCTTTGTCCGGGTTCTATGTCTATATAGTGAGGCCAATAAGGCAACGGCTCTACCTTATAATCTTCTGTTATTGGCAAATGAATATAAATTGTACTTGGGTCTGGCATTTGATTTTTGTTTTTTTCGCATTGTACGTGTCCGTCTTTGTCTATATATAAAGAAAATACCACGCCTCGATAAGTTTTCGGTATCTGTTCATCGTAAGAAATAAATAATAAATCCTTATTTTCTATTTCATTGATAGTTGATATATCATTATCGTATTTTTTTAATCCAAACATAATATTTATTATTTATTACTTAGTTTTTCAATAATGGATAAGAGCCTGTCAACCTGCTCGTCTTTCTTTTTTATTGTATCCATTAATCCTCCTATTACAGAAGAATCATTAATACCCCCCCCGTTTACATTGTTTCCGACGATTCCTTCTCCGGATACATTTTTAACACTTTGGTTATTTCTTATCATATCACCTTCGCCTGTTTTTAACCAATTTGTATTTAATTCAGGATATACTTCATTGATTTTTTTTAACGTTTTTCCTGTTATTCCTTCGCCAATTTTATTTACAAATCCCCTTGACAAACCAACTTTTTCTTCAAATTTTGTTTGCCCCATGCCTAAATAGGCTAAAAATTCAATTAATCTTTCTTTCATTTTTTATTTGTTTTACTGTAAAATATACCGTATCTTTGTGAAAATTTAATTCAAATGTTATGTTATCAGAACGAACCAAGTCATATTTACGAATGCGGTTTGAGCAGGAACTTCACAAATTCTTTTCAGATACTTTTTGCAAAGAGGGATTAGATAAGGCTCTATTCTTATTAAAAGAATCGCCGGCTATACTATCCGAATTTGCAACGAGATACGAAAAAGAATTTGAAAGAGTTCTACTTGCCGAGCAAAAGGGTAACGGCGACTGACATTCCGACTCCGGCTCTATCAAGATACGCAGTTGATATTTTTTTGATTTTCCATCCTTCTTTCAAATACTTATCAATGCTGTCTTGAAGGTCAAGCGGGTTGCAGTCTGTTCCGGTAAAAACGATTATTACTTTTTGTTTCATATTATTATAAATTAAAATTTAATTCAAATTGTTATGGATGCTGAAGCATTAAAAATTATTCTTGACTTAAAAGAAGAAAATGTACTGTTAAAGAGGCAAGTTACAACCGCTTCAATTATTCTTTCAAAACGAGAGAGGCTATTTTCGTTAGAAAGCGGAATAGAGGAAATTAGTTTGTTATTTAGGGAAATATACGACATATTAGAAGATTTTGAAAAAATACAACAACCAACCAATCAAGCCGATAGCACTAACTACAATATTCAATAATTTCCAAAGACGTATAATACTCTCTTGTTTTCTTATACGTTTCTTATATTCTAATTCATCCTTTTGTAATCTTTTTAAATCCTCATTATCAATTGGATTTTCAAGATTTGGATTTTCTTTCAGATAGACCGCTCCTTCATCTGAAATACGTGCAGCAACAAGATTGCTTCCTTCATTATATTGAGCCTGTATAAATCCCAACTCCTTCAACCTGCGGGAAGCCGCATTTAATTCAACCTTTGAAATACCGTCAAATACATTGCTTGTATCCCCGTATTGCGATATGCTTAACGCCCCAAGTAATTTCTTTTCAGCCTCAGACAAATCCATTCTTTTCATAAAATTTTATTTTCCAATAAATCAATCAGTTGTAAAAAAAATCAATTAAACCTGTAAAATATACCGTATTTTATTTGTTTTACTGTAAAATATACCGTATCTTTGCATCGCATTTTAATAATAACACGCTCAAAAGTAATAATAAATTACTTAAAAGCAAAAAAACCGAACGGTAAAATTTTTAAATATGGAAGAAAATAAGATTAAAACTAAATTCAGAATAGAACAGGAAGCCAAAGAAACGGCTATCTATAACGAATACAACGCACTGATGTCGCAACGTGACGCAAAGGCTACGCTTGTTCGCAAGTACCTGTGCGAAAAATACGGGTTCGGTGCAAGTACAACTATTTGGTTTATATACAAAAGAGTAGAAAAACGCTTAAAAAAGGAGGGTAAATTATGAAAAAAGATGAAATCTTCAAGACAAAATTTCAAGCCGATAGAGAAGCTCGCGATATGGCTATCTATAACGAGTACAACGAGCTGATGAAAGAGCCGGGAGCCATGATTTGCGCCGTATCGGAATATTTATGCGGGAAATACGGGTATTACAGGCACGGCACCATACCGGTGATTGTAAAACGGGTAGAAAAACGATTGGAAAAGGAGGATAAGTTATGAAAACAGAAAATTACACATGGAAAACGACATTTGAAACGGCCGAAAATACAATGACGCATGTTTTCAACGACAGGGTAAAGATTATTTTGAATTTCGCATTAAAAATCATTATAACCGTTCGTGACGGGGAGGCGATTGATAAATTCGAGTGTGACGAAATGACAATCAACGAATACGAAACATTTCTGATCGGAACGGCAAAAAACGCCGCGCTTTTAGAACACACGAGCCATGAATAGAGATTTGAACACACCGGTTTGGCAACTCACAGCAGGGGAATTGATTGATTTTCTTGTCGAAAGTATGAGACCCGAACAGCCTGTCAAACCGGATTTTGAACCGGTTGATAAATATGTGTACGGGATTTCCGGCATAGCCGAACTGTTGGGTGTTTCAAAAACGATGGTGCATGAATATCGCAAAAAAGGTTGGATAGAGCCGGCAATAAAACAACTCGGACGCAAAATAGTATGTGACGCTCCGCTCGCATTGGAGTTATTCGGAAAAAGAAACTTTCAAGTAAACAAGCAATGACCTGCGTATTTCAACACAAAACGGAAGCGAACCGTATAAAGATGATTGACGCGGAGAGCAAGGAGGAAGCCGAAAAAAAATTATCGAAAAGGCTGTCCGAAAATCCAGTAATAATAATAATCAACGGGGTTAAAACATTCGACAATATTTATAATTAAAAATATGCGTGCAGGATATGAAACGGGATATTTTAAAAAACAAAAAGAGGCTCGGAAACTTTGACCGGTCGAAGAGCCTCCCGATATTAACATTCAAATTTATAAAAAAATGAAAGAAAATTCAAATGCAAAAGTACAAAAAAATTCCGACCGGAAAACATACAAAGGCAGAAAATCGAGAATATGGACGTCGGAAATGATAGAGAAACTGAGGCGGGATTACGAGACAAACACTTTGGCTCAAATCGCCGAGAAATACGGTAAAAATAAAGATGCGGTAAGAATAACGGCTAATTATTATGGTATAAGAAAGAGAGGTCCCTATAAATGTTTTAAATGGACGGAAGAAAAAAACAAGTTGATTTCGGAACTTTACGACAAATACACCAACAAAGAGATAGCGGAAATAATCGGTGTAAGCAAAACGTGTCTTGATATACACGCTCAATATATCGGATTAAGAAAATCCAAAGAGTACAGAAAAAGAATATCAAAAGAAAATGCAATTAATAATAACAACATAGACCATGCGTTTCTGAGCGACAAAAATATTGCAAGGACTTTATCCGGAGCCAGTATCCGTGATAAGGAAAGAAAAAAAAAAGAAACGGCGATGTATCTCGAATATCCCGAACTGATAGAATTAAAACGGAATCAAATATTGTTAAACCGTGAAATAAAAAAGGTACAAAATGGATAATACGAATGACATTAATCGGCTCGACGAACGCCTTGAGTTGATGATAGGAAAAACCTATAAACATAACGGCGGAATAATCAAAGTAAACGACGTAAAAATAAGAGGAAACATCGCAAGAATCATTACCGACGGCGCCCCCGTCTGTATAAACACGGATGATTTGGATAACGAATTAAAGGCGTTCAAGCAAATATCCGACAATATGCTTGCGCGCGACACCCGGATAGTTGATTCCGTAATGTACGAGAACAACGTGTACAGCGTAATTCAAAACACGCTGTTGGATTCCATTGAAAAGATAAAGAGCGACAAAGATTACATCCAGCAGGCGCAGGCCGTGAACGATACCGTTAAGAATTTGATAGAGCTGGAAAAAACAAGGATAAGCGTACTCGCTTTATTGAAACAATAATCTTATGGAATACTCGATAAAAACGGAACGATACATATTCAATTGCCTCAACAGGTACGGAAAATACAATTATCTGATTAAGCGATACCGGGATGACGTATTACAGGAAATACGGTCGGCGATTCTGGTTTCGGAAGACGAAACCGACGCCCTGCGCACATCGTGCCGCTATTGTTACGCAATGTTGAAAGAATTCGGATGCGGTAGAGAATTTACCGATTTGGACACTCCGTATTCCGATTCGGGAAAGACTAAAGAATATTGTTTGCCGGATGACGACGGCGATAATACCGTTGACGGCGGTATTAAGGATAACGGGAACGATAACGGCAATGACGTGCTAAAGCGGGCGATTGCCATATACAAAAAGGTCAGAGACGCAAAGGAAACGTGCTGGCATCTGGGAATAAATTATACGAAGCAAACGGATAAGCTCCTTCGTGAAGCATGTTATTATGAATAAAATTGATTTTACTGAACTCATATTTTGGCTCATAATGGTATGCTTCGGAATATTGTCACTTCTCACACAAAAACGTATAATATCCTATAAGAATTATTATAATATTATGAGTTGGATTATGGCCGTTATTGTTACAATTGCTTTTATAATAGAACAAACAAAAATTTTTAAAAATAAAAATAAATTAAAAATGGAAAATAATATTATTGAAATCGAAACAACGTGCGATTTGCGGCTGAATATACGGCGTGCAGGATGTACAATCACGGATGAAAAAGGAGAAAGGCGGGCGCCGGATGAAATAGCCCTGCTTATTTACGGGTATGATACTCAAAGCGGTGACGTAACACATGAATTTGTAACCTTATCGCCGGAGGATGCCGAAAATTTAAGTATGGAATTATGGAATATGTCAAATCAAATAAAACATCAATATGGAATCAAAAATAATAAAAACAAATAATCATGTAAGCTGCGAATTTTTCCGGCGTGTTGATGATTCGACCGATCTCGGAAAGTTTTTCAACATCATATTCGATAAACTCAATATCGTAAGAATGATTTATTGTCCGCAGTCATACGAATCGTTACGGATCGAAGGCGAAGAACCGGGAAACGTTAAGACGGCGCTCGCCGATGTTTTCTATGATCTATGTTTGGGTGAATTATACCTGCACGGCGTGATAAAAAACTTAAACCGGTGGCAGGAGCTGATAAACGAATACAATGTCGGTTTCGTCTCAAGTTGGAAATACTATGCAATTTCAAAACGCACGGATGCGATTAACGAATACGGAGGAGACGAAAGCGATTACAACGAAGACGGAAGCGTAAGACCGGCCGGCGACGATGATTTGATTTCGTATTCGATAATAAAATACCTCGTTCCGGATGACAGGCGGGATATATTCGTTACCACCCGTACCGGCGACTTGTTTCGATTCGCCGAATTGATAACGGCAAGCGGAAAGTTTGACGTAACCGATGCGATTCGAAAATGTTTCAAAGTGAAAATACCTTCTTACCGGTCGGAAAACGGAGAAATGATTGAAAACACATTTGCCGACGAGCTGATATACAGGATAGAAAAAGAGGATTCGGCCGTTCTGATCGCCAACACGTTAATGACCGTGTGCAACGAGATTCGCAGGATGATTAACGAGGTGAAGCGTCTCGATAAGAAGTCGGACAACAAAGAATTTTTTTCACGCCTGCCTTATCGCATACGGGATATATTCGATTTGAAAGTGGAACCCTGTAATTTCTTCGAATAAACGGTTATGTAAAATAAGTAAATGGCTAACAATTACTTTTCACACGACAGCAATGCGCGCAACGACGAAAAAATAATTGCCGTCCGTCTTAAGTACGGTATGGAAGGATACGGAGTTTATTTTGCGGTTCTTGAAAGGATGCGGGATATTGACAATTACATTCACGTCAAAGATTATAATATTATTGCCTTTGACCTGCGTGTAAGCAATTCGCTGGTAAAATCCATTATAGAAGATTTCGGACTGTTTGAATTTACCGAAGACGGTAAACGCTTCTACTCGGAAAGTTTTCTGCAAAGAATGAAGCAAAAGGATGAAAAATCATCAAAAGCAAGAAACTCGGCATCCAAACGTTGGAACGCGATGCGAACGCATGAAAATAACGATGCGAACGCATTGCGAACGCATGAAAATAACGATGCTTTAAAAGGAAAGAAAAGTAAAGTAAATAATAAACCCCCTAACCCCCTTAAAAAAGGGGGAGGTTCGAAACAAATGAAAAAAGACGATTCGTTGAATGCGGAAGCCCGTAAAGTCTTTGAAGAGCATTACCGGAACGTATTTTCGGAAGATTACTACTGGACCGCCAAAGACGCCGGCAATATGACAAAGCTGTTAAACGCTTTGAAATACAGGCTTACAAAAAAGGGGCTGCCGGATGATACCGGAGACGTCGTAAACGCGCTGCAATCTTTTCTCGAAAGCGTCAGCGATAAATGGATTCTGGATAATTACAGCGTTCCCGTGATATTTTCAAAATTCAACGAAATAATCGCTCAAGCCAAAGAAAAAAATTATGAACAACAAAGAGACAACATATACATGCCGTGATACGGTAAGAATGCTTCCTCACGCGACGGACTTCGAAGAAGCCGTTTTGAGCGCGCTGATGCTTGAAAAAGACGCTTATTTCATGATCGAAGAAATACTTACTCCGGAGTGTTTTTACGATAAATCCCATGAATTGATTTTTACCGCCGTTCGGGATTTGGCCTCTCATCGAAGCCCGATTGACCCGCTTGCGGTGATTGAGCGGTTGAAAAAAAACAAAACGCTCGAAGCCGCAGGCGGGAAGTTACACATTGCCCGTTTATCGCAAAAAGTGGTATCAACGGCGCATCTGGAATATCACGCGAGGATAGTGGCGCAAAAGGCGCTTGCAAGAAAAATAATCGAGTTCGGCGATAACATTCAATCAATGGCTTTCGATGAAACGAACGACATTGCGGACGTAATGGAATTCGCAGAAAGTACGTTTACCGAATTATCAACCGACGCGGTCGGCTCCGATGCCGTAAGCATGTCGGAGGCAATCCGAGAAACAACGGATTATGCCGCTATGATTCAAAAAGAAAGAGACGGCGGAACTTTACCGTACATACGAACGGGACTGAAAGGACTTGACGACAAGCTTCACGGAGGTTGGCGTGCGCCCGACTTCGTGATTATTGCAGGTCGTCCCGGAATGGGAAAAACGCAATTCGCATTACTCCACGCGGCGGCTGCCGGTTACGACGGAAAAGACTGTCTGTTTATTTCCATAGAAATGACAAAGATTCAATTGATTATCCGCTACCTTCTCGAAGACGAAAGAATAAGCGACGACCGTATTTTGACGGGGCAATTAACCTCGGAAGAATGGCATATCATTGACGAGAAGGCGGGAAAAATGGGGAAAATGAAGCTGTATATCGCCGATGATTATAACGTAAGGAATATCGCAACGATAAAATCGCTTGCGCGGAAAAAGCACAGGGAAGGAAAATTAAAGCTGATGATTATTGATTATCTGCAGCTGATACGTACCGGAATGAAGTTCGGAACCCGCGATCTGGAAATCGGATACATCACCGGCGAACTGAAAAACCTCGCCAAAGAATTGAATATTCCGATTATCGCGCTGGCACAGTTGAGCCGTCCCGAACGCGGAACGGTAAAGGTAAAATCCCCGCAATTGCAGGACTTGCGCGAGAGCGGAAATATCGAACAGGATGCCGATACGGTAATATTCATTCACCGTCCGATCTATTACAACCCGGATGCGGAAGACGACAATCATGTGAGTTGGAAGAATCGCGGATGGCTTGTTATCGCCAAGCATCGAACGGGTGAAAAGGATGCGAGTGTATTTTTCAGGCATGACAGCCGGTATAAGAAGATTTGGGATGATTCGACGGGGTATAAAGATTGCGCCTTTTAACGGAAAACAATTGACATTATGAATACACTATATAAGAAATGAAACAAATAATATCCGGGCAAGTCCCAAGCAAGAGCAACAGTTACAAGATAATAACATTGAACAATCACGGCAGTTTGGCAAAGACAAGCGCTTTGAAAGATTACGAAAGGTCGTTTTATCTGCAATGCAATCAATATCGAAACAAGAGAATAAAAGGGCTGTTTGAATTTCATTTGAGCGTTTATAATAGCTCGCAACGTCCGGATTTGGATAACAGCTTCAAAATCATACTCGACTGCCTGCAAATATGTAAAGTTATAACTAACGACCGAAATTGCATTAAGATTACCGCCGAGAAGTTTGTAGATAAAATGAACCCGAGAATCGAATTTGTCATCACCGAAATATAAAAACAGGTTATTTCTGTTTGAAATTCTTTTTTTTGCTTAACTGCACTTATATTATAAGTGATTTTTATTACTTTTGCAGTATATTTTTATAAGTATTATGAGCAGAAAAATCAAAATACGATATGACGAGAATAATTTCAATCTTCATACCGATGAAGGAATGGAACTTCTTGAAAAATCAATCCGTAAAGCAGGCGTGATTGAGAGTATAACCGTTTCATCCGACGAAAAGATAATATCGGGAAACGCACGTTACGAAAAAATAATCGAGGTACTCGGAGATGCGGAGCCTATTATCATAGAAACGGACGGAACAAAGCCCGTAATCCTAAAGCGTACCGACATCAAAAGCGGAACGAAAGAATTTACGGAAGCCGCGATTCTCGCAAACACGACGGCAAAGAAAAATATCAATCTCAATACCGATTCGATTCGTGAAATAGCGGTGGAGCAATTTGATATTAATGCGGAAGAAATCGGAGTCGAGGTTGTCGGAATTGATAATTACGATAATTACAATAAAGATGAGCTGCCTCCTGAAATCAGCGGTAAGGATTTAACGCCCGACGATTTAGAAAAATTAACCGGAGATGACAATACGCTTATGAACAGGATTATTATTACATTCCCGGTCGAAAAGCAAACGGAACTTGAAAACATGCTGGGTATAAAGATAAACAAAGTAATATTTTCAATGAATGAATTACGGCGGCAATGAATGTTATCTACATATTCGGATGCTGTTGTGTCGGAAAAACAACACTTGCCCGGTTTATAATCGAGAGGAATGGAGGTGCGGTTGATTTCCGCGAAAGTTTTACGATAACAAAAACCGGCGTCGTTTTAGCGGGTAAATACAGTGGTGTTAAATACGGCGGGTTCGACTATATCAAAAAATTCAAAAAACCGCAATTTGATTTCCGGACAGTCATATACGAAGGTGCGTTAATCGGAAGAATTAATTCCGAAAAAGGGGATTATATAATTGAAAACGACGGTATTTGCGTTTATATGTTTGCGTCAATAAAAACAATAGAGAAACGATTAAAACAAAGATCAAACACCGGCGTAACAAATCACATCATTAAAGATTTTAAGGGCGCGTACACCACCGCAAAGAAATACAAAGAGGCCGGCTTGCGTGTAATTACACTGAATACGGACGAATTAACAACCGAGCAATGTTACGACAAAATAAAACAATACATTCATGGATAAATATTACAGCAGTTCGCGATGGAGTAATGAAATAGCGGATTGCAGCATGCCGATGACATTCGATACATACGGCAATTGCGCGTTCGGATGCCTGTATTGTTTTTCGCAATATCAAAGAGCTTTGGGAAAAGCGAAAAACAGCTATCTGGAAAAAAGAGTTAAAGCGGTTAATGTGGAAAAGGTAAAGCGGATGTTCACCAATCCAGACGGTTCGCAATTCGGTGAATATATCCGTCAAAAGAAAGTTATGCAGTGGGGAGGGCTTTCGGATCAATTCGACGGCTTTGAACGCAAATACGGAAAAACGCTTGAACTGTTACGATTTTTCAAGGAAATTGACTACCCGTTGTGTTTTTCAACAAAATCAGTATGGTGGACAAAAGACGAACGTTATACGGAACTGTTTCGCGGGCAAAAGAATTGGAATGTGAAATTTTCAATTATAACTTCGGATGAAAGAAAAGCAAAAATTATTGAAAAAGGATGCCCTTCCCCGGATGAACGCTTAAAAGCAATCGAAACCGTTGCAAAAGCCGACTGCGGGGGCGCTACATTGCGACTGCGCCCGTTCATTATCGGAATAAGCACACCGTCATATACGGAGTTGATAAAACAAGCCGGAGATTGCGGCGCAACTGCTTTAAGCACGGAATTTTTTTGTATTGAACAAAGGTCAAACCTGTTAAAGTCACATATGCCCGTATTCAATGAATTATGCGGCTTTGACGTTATGGAATTTTACAAAAAATACAGTGTTTCGTCAGGTTATTTGCGTCTTAACAGGAAAGTAAAAGAGCCTTTTATAAGAAAAATGAAAGAGACATGCGATAATATCGGAATGCGTTTTTATGTTTCCGACGCTCATTTCAAAGAACTGTGTCATAACGGCAGTTGTTGCGGCCTTCCGGAGACATGGAATTACAGCAGAGGACAGTTTTGCGAAGCCCTTCAGATAGCAGATAAAAACGGAGAAGTACGATTTTCGGATATTGAAAAGGATATTAAAAGTCTGCTTTCCGGTTTTGAGTGGTCGAAAGCGGACGGGTATAATTGCAACAGTTCGGACAGAAGGGCAAAATTTTACGGAATGTCCATGTATGATTATATGAAGTGGCTTTGGAATAACCCTCAAAGCGGACAAAGCCCGTACAAGTTATTTGAAGGCATTTTAATTCCGGCTGGAAAAGACGAAGAAGGAAATTTGATTTATCATTACACGGGTAAAAATATTACCGAAAAGAAATGAAGGATAAGCAAAATACATATTCAAAGCAGGTAATTGAAATAGCCGATTATATCTATGCAAACTCCAATATAAACCGTAAAGAGGTTTTGGCAAAATTCGGCAAAAAATGGCAAACTTCAATAAGAACTCTTGACAGGTGGTTGAAAGAGGCGAAAGAATACAATTCAAACCGCCTTCTGAAGCTGGAAGCAATAAGGGATGAGATATTGACCGAGCAGACAAAAGAAGCCGTCAAATCGGCTGTATTAAGCCGTAATCGAAGCCTTGAGATTTTGTCGAACATCGCAGAAGGCAACGCAAGGAAAATCGGCGTTGAAGTTGTAATCCCAACCGACAGCGAGAGAACAAAAGCGATTCAGCAGATCGCAAAAATGGAAGGGTGGGAAGCGCCGGAAAAGAAAGATATTACGGTAAGAGAATTTGATTTGAGCGAATTAACACCCGAACAACGGAAAGTCTTGTTACAGGTGGGGGAAAACATGTTAAATGAAAGAGAATGAAAAGGAATATTACAAGGCCATATCGTTGCAAATCGTTGCGGATGAGTGTCGGCGTTCTTTTTTTTACTTTTTAAAAACATTTTGGAACGTGATTATAGCGGAAAAACCGGTTTACAATTGGCACATTCCATACATTTGCAAAGAGTTGCAGGATTTGTCGAAATATATAATAAATCGGCAAAAGAAACCCTATGACCTTATAATCAATATTCCTCCCGGAACAACCAAATCCACAATCGTTACTATAATGTTCCCGGCTTGGCTGTGGACACAAGACCCGACATTGCGGGTAATAACCAATTCTTATTCCTCCGATTTATCTATTGAACATTCGGTAAAAAGTCGTGATATTATCCTCTCCGAAAAATATCTCCGGTTATTTCCGAATATTATTTTACGCCGGGACAAATCGGCAAAGTCATCCTATGAAAACACGGTTACCGGCGCAAGATATACGACATCAACCGGAGGAACAATAACGGGAAAACATGCGCATTTAATTATAAACGATGATCCGCTTAATCCGGAACAGGCGGCTTCGGAGGCGGAAAGAGAAATGGCGAACGAGCATACGAAAACGCTGACAAGCCGAAAAGTGGATAAATCGAACACCCCGACGATAACAATAATGCAACGACTCCACGAAATGGATGTTACCGGCTATATATTATCCAAAGAAGGCAAAAGAATTAAACATATTTGTTTGCCCGCTGAATTATCTGACAACGTGAAGCCGACAGAACTGAAAAAAAATTACACAGACGGGTTGCTTGACCCCGTCCGTCTTTCACGTGAAATTTTGGACGAACAAAAAACATATTTAGGTTCGCTCGACTACGCCGGACAATACGAACAATGTCCCGTTGCGCCGGAAGGAAACATAGTTAAAAACGAATGGTTTCAATATATCACGCCGGCAGACTTTTCCCGCTTGCACGGTAAAGAGCCTGTTCATTTCTTTGTTGATACCGCATTCAAAGAGGAAGAGAAAAAGCGAAAATCAGGCGAAGCGAAAAACGATCCCACCGGAATCATCGGGACTTGCAGGATTGGAAACAATATGTATATAACCTGCGCGACAAGTGTATATATGAAATTCCCCGATTTGGTAAGGTTTATTCCGACATTTGCAAAATCGAACGGATATACTTCGGGCAGTTCGATAAGGATAGAGCCGAAAGCAAACGGAATTTCCGTTGTTCATCAATTAAAAGAATCAACCGAGCTCAATGTTTGCGAAATAAAAAGCGATTTGATAGCGGAAAGTAAAGAAACCCGCTTAACGGGAGAATCTCCGAAAGTTGAATGCGGGCGCGTAATCCTTGTCGTCGGGGCTTGGAATGATGCATTTGTGGGACAAGTCTGCGGATTCCCAAATAAACCGCACGATGAATATGTTGATTTATTATCTTATTCATCCGACTATCATTTAAGAGATAAAAAGCCGATAAATTTAGCGAGATTAGCAAAAATGGCACATTAAAAACGTATTAAAAACAACAATATGGCAAAGACATTAGAGGAAATATTGGCAATGAATCCGGCGGAAGCGGTAGATGAATTGTGTAAAAAAACGGTTGAAATACCGTCATGGGAAGATTTGGAAAAAGAGTATAATCCGAAAAAACATCCCGTTATGACGGAACCTTCATATACGGATACGGTTGATGACGACGGAATAGTCGAAAAAGTTACGCGCGTGATTGAAGGATTGCAGCGGTTGGCTGTCGAGCGCATGATAGGGCTGGCTTTCGGTACACCGGTTAAGAGGATTTATAAGCCGAAAGACGACAAAGAACGGCAAGTTGCATCAGCCATAGAATCAATTTTGCAACAAAATCGTATTAACACGGTCAATATTGATCGCAGTCGCATGTTGTTTGCGGGTTGCGAGGCGGCAACAATGTGGTTTGCCGTTGAGCAGCCGAACTCTCTTTACGGTTTTGAAAGCAGGCTAAAGCTCCGTTGTAGGAATTACTCGCAGATGAAAGGAGACGGAATTTATCCGCTTTTTGATGCCGAAACAGACGACTTAACAGTTCTTTCATTCAATTACAAACGTAAGGAAGATGATACGGATGTAGAGTATCTTGATGTTTATACAGCCGATAAGCATATACGGTATAAGAAAGCGGACGGTAATTGGGAAATGGAAGAACAGCCGCACTCGGTCGGGAAAATACCTGCGGTATATTGCTTCCGTTCCGCTCCGGTATGGGAGGATTTATCTAACCTTGTTTACGAAAGGGAATGGGCGTTCAGCAGGAACGGAAACTACCTTCGCAAAAACAGCAAGCCGATTGTTGCGCTTTTCGCTGATGAAGAAATACCCTTTAATGCGGAAAAAGGAGAAAACAAGGAGTTTAAAACGGTATTGCAATACCCGAAGGGTTCCGACTTGAAATATGTAACTTGGGAGCAGGCTGTCGAAAATCTGAAATTCTTTACCGGCGAACTAAAGCAATCGTTTTTTACGCAATTGCAATTGCCGGACATCAGCTATGATAATATGAAAACCACCCCGATGTCCGGGGAATCCCGTAAAATGCTTTTGACAGATGCCATGCTGAAAGTTACACAGGAAAGCGGGCGTTTTCTTGAGATGTTCGATAGGGAAATAAACGTTATCAAGGCATTCCTAAAAGTAATGATGCCGGGAATGGATGGCGCAATTGAAGGTTTGCGGGTTGAAAACCAAATAATACCTTTCTCGATAACGGACGATAAAGACACTATCGGAAACATCATGACTGCGACCGCTGGCAAGCCGATAATGTCGCAACTGGAAGGGATTCAAAATTTGGGTTGGTCGGATAATCCGGAAGAAACGCTTCGACAAATTAAAGAAGAAAATAATTTGGATGCATTTGAACCGACCGAATAATATGAATTTAAGAAAATTTGACCCGGCTATATATCCGCAAAAATTGTGGGTATGCGTCGAAAAAGATTTTAAGAAATTAAACGGATTATTTTCCGATATTGATGATAATACCGATTTGGATTTCGGCAAATTTGAAAATTACAAAGCAATTACGGTAAGAGTACATG
>WRFZ01000133.1 GCA_009778655.1 Candidatus Azobacteroides sp. | reverse complement strand
AAACGGACTTATCTTTTGCACACCTGCTTGTGACGATAAAAATCGAATATTCCTTGATTATTGATTATTAATGCGATTACTCCGTATGTAGTGTTAAAAAACAAGATTGTAGAGTTTTTGTAGAGGTGAAATTTTATTGTATTTTTTTAACAACAGCGTAACTTTGGCGTAAAAATATATAATTTTTCTTTAATAATAAAAAAGAAACTTTTATTAACCCGCCAAATCTGATATTTTTTATGAGGAGGCACAATTAATTATTTTTATGCGAAAACACTTTTTAATTGTTTTACTTATTTTACTTGCTACGGGTAAAATAGCGGCGCAAAACATTACGGGAACTGTGGTTGATACACAGAACGAACCTATTCCGGGAGTTAGCGTTATTGTCAAAGGCACCTCCAATGGTACCGCTACCGATACTCAAGGCAAATTTGAATTGAATGTAGCCGATGCTTCGACCAAAGCATTGGTTTTTGTGTTTTTAGGTTACCAAACCCAAGAACGGGCGATAGGTCGAAACGCCAATTTTAATATTGTGTTGGAAGAAAATCTCCAACAATTACAGGATGTGGTGGTAATCGGTTATGGGGTACAGAAGAAGAGCGTGGTAACAGGCGCTATCTCGCAGGTAACTTCACAATCTATAGAAAATAAACAGATTACCCGCTTGGATCAGGCGTTGCAAGGGATGACTTCCGGCGTTGCTGTCGCTCAAAGCTCCGGCGCCCCCGGAGCGGCCCCTACGATTCGGGTTCGAGGAACAACCTCTATTAATAATAGCGACCCGGTGTATGTGATTGATGGGGTGGTTATGAATGGAGGACTTGATTATCTGAATCCGAATGACATTCAGTCTATCGAAGTATTGAAAGATGCCGGTTCTGCGGCTATTTACGGTACCCGCGCCGCAAACGGAGTAATCATTGTCACGACGAAGAAAGGGAATCTGAATGCTCCTACTCGTATTAATTACGATATGCAAATGGGTTTTCAAGGACCGGCGAATAAAGTAAAACTTACGAATGCGACTCAATATGCCATGTTGCGGAACGAATCCGTTCTCAACGACGGAGGAATGGTTCCATTCCCTTCGCCTACGATTTACGGAACCGGAACCAACTGGCAAGACGAAATATTCAGCAATGATGCGCTATATCAAAATCACCATCTCAGTCTCAACGGCGGCTCGGATAAATCAACTTATTTTTTAGCGTTGGGCTATATCGGACAAAAAGGAATCGTGTCGCCCTCTCTCTCCTATAACAACCGATGGTCGTTAACGACCAATACCAGTTTTAAGATAGGTAAGTATGTCACGGTAGGCGAAAATTTGAGTTATACTTATGCAAAGAGTTTTCTGGGTAATATGAATGCCAATACGGAATTTGGCGGTCCGTTAAGTTCCGCGCTCAATTTGGACCCGATCACTCCGGTGTATGTGGATGCCGCTACCGGCGCTTCCTATCCTCAGTATGCGCTTCAAACCGGCGACGGCCGCTACTACGGAATATCGCAATATGTGGGGCAGGAGGTGACAAACCCGGTGGCTTGGAATCAAACGCAATATGGCTATGATTGGTCTCATAATATCATTGCTAACGGCTATATCAATGTAAATCCCATTCAGGGATTGAATTTGCGCACGCAAATTAGTGCGAAAAAAGCGTTTTGGGGCCATGAAGGATTTACGCCTTTGTATTATCTCAATGCAAACAATAGTAATACCAATCAAGTATCCCAAGGTCGAAATACGGAGCAAAATTTATCATGGAACTGGGATAATTATATCTCGTATGATAAGAAGATCGGTTTGCACAGTTTGGGTCTAATGGCCGGGATGAGCGCTATAAAACAAAATGGACAACATTCGTATGTTACTTATCTGGGGGAACCGGTAACCAACTTTGATGAGGCTTCTTTTAATTTCAATCTGTCGCAAGATCAACGATTAGCCAGCGCTTCCGATGACCAGACTTATGCTTTGACTTCTTATTTCGGACGCGTGACCTACAATTACGATGAACGCTATTTGTTTATGGGTATTCTTCGGAGGGATGGCTCATCAAAGTTTGGCTCCAACAATCGCTGGGGAACATTCCCGTCGGTTCAGCTGGGTTGGGTCGTTACCCGTGAAAAATTCTTTCCTCAAAAAACCGCATTAGATAATCTGAAAATCCGTTTCTCCTACGGAACCGTAGGAAATGAAATGTCTTTGAGCAATTTTCAGTTCACCTCTATCATTTCCGGAGGAGGAAACAAAAACTATGTTTTTGGAAGCAATAATTTAGCCATTGGTTATTCCCCGTCAGCTCCATCGAATCCGGACTTGAAATGGGAACAAACCCGTTCGTCTGATGTCGGCTTTGATGCAATCCTATTCAAAAATTTTACTTTTACTTTTGATTATTATTACAAAAAAACAAAAGACATGTTGATGCAAGTCCAAATTCCGGGTTTTGCCGGATATTCCGATCAGCCTTGGGCTAACATTGGCGATTTAAGTAACAAAGGCGTTGAATTTGAAGCCGGGTATGTTAAAAACTTCGGGAGCGACTTTCGATTAAATGTGAAAGGCAATGTTTCGTATAATAAAAATAAGATCATTTTTTTAGGCGATAATAAGGAATATTTGGATGGCGGCGCCCAATTGCAGAATTCCGCGTATAGGTTAACGCGTATAGCAATCGGTCACCCGGTAGGAGCATTTTACGGATTAAAGAATTTAGGTACTTTTAAATCGCAGGATGAAATCAACGCTTACGGCTACACCGACAGCAACGGGAATTTTCAACTTTATCAACCAAATGCCCAACCCGGCGATCTCAAATGGTGGAAAAATCCCGATAATCCGGATGATGGAGGAAACGGGGTTATCGGACAAGGGGACAGAACCTTTATAGGAGACCCTACTCCCCATTGGATGTATGGACTAACTCTTAACTTCGGATGGAAAAACTGGGATTTGATGGCATTCGGACAAGGCGTTTGGGGCAACCAAATTTTTCAAGGTTATCGTCGGTTAGATATTACGAATGCCAATTATCCGATAGAAGCGCTCAATGCTTGGACGCCCTTGAATCCGAACAGCAACTATCCCCGCTTATCGGATACAGATCGCAATGGTAATTTCACTAATACTTCCGACTTTTATTTACAAAGCGGCGCCTATTTCCGGTTGAAAACTTTACAGGTAGGCTACTCATTGCCGAAAGCGTGGATGAGCGCTATCGGTTTCCAAAAGGTGCGGATATACGGCAGCGTCAGCAACCTGTTTACCGCTACTAATTATACGGGATATGATCCGGAAATCGGCGGCACTACCGGCGTCGCTCAAAACGGTCAAAACAATGGAAACTATGGCATTGATTACGCTATTTATCCTCAAGCAAGGACTTTTATTTTCGGATTAAATGTGGAATTTTGATTAAATAAATTGTTACTTATTAAAAATATAATGTTATGAAACAAAATAAAATATTATACAGCGCGATATTGTTAATCAGCGCGATGATAACGCTATCTTGTTCGGATTCATTCTTAGACGTAAAACCGAAAGGGCAAGTATTGGAAAGCTCTTATTATTCCAGTCCGGATGAAGCGCTTGCCGGTTTGATTGCCGCTTACGGTCCGATAAATATCGAAGCTCAAAACACGTATTGCAGCCCGTTAGGCCCCGCCAATTCGGCTTCGGACGATTGTTATTGCGGCGGCGGCGGCGCATCGGATATGAACCAGTGGCAGGCAATGAACGATATGAATCAGCTGACGTCCGCAGTGATGCCCATTGACATGTGGAACGTTAATTTTCAAGGAGTGAACTACAGTAATCTTATTCTCTCCAAATTGGAGGGAGTTCCGGGATTAAGCGATGCCGATAAAGCGCGTTATACGGCTGAAGGTAAATTTTTGCGGGCTTATTATTATTTTCATCTCTTGCGGTGGTTTAAAAATGTGCCGCTATTTACAGAACCGCAAACGTCAGACGATCTTTATTCCGCTACGCAAGCCGATCCGAAAGATGTATATGCTCAAATAGAAAAAGACTTTACGGAAGCGATTCCCGATTTACCGGCCACGGTTCCGGCTTCGGAAAACGGACGCGCTACGCAGGGTGCCGCAAAAGCATGGTTGGGAAAAGTGTATCTCTATGAACAGAAATGGACGGAAGCCGCCAATGTTTTGAAAGATGTCAATGGAACTCCGGGTGGCAACAGTCAATACGGCTATAGTTTAATGGCTAATTATGGAGATATTTTCTCTCCCTCCTACAAATTTAATTCCGAAGCTGTTTTTGAAATTCAAAAAATAAGTACGCAAAATTATGACTGGGGCGGTTGGGGAAATTATAAGTCCAATGTGTATTCCATCATGATTGGGCCGAGAGCTTATGTGCAAAACAATCCGTCGGCTCCCAATTATTTGTCGGGATGGAGTTTTAATCCGATAACCCCCGATTTGCATGATGCCATGATCGTCAACGGAAATTATGATCCCCGCTATCCCTATACAATAACCAATTTAGACAGTTTGGTGACTGAAGGATTGTGTGCGTATGATAAAAGTCAATGTTATGCCGCTACAGGCTATTTTATGGTAAAATTTGCTCCTCTACAACAATATACCAGCGCGACAGGCGTAAAAGAATTGAATTTCGGCATTGACTACATCGAAGTGCGTTTAGCCGATACTTATTTGATGGAAGCGGAAGCGCTGGTCATGGGAGGCGGCGATAATTCGCGGGCGCAAGCCTTGTTGGATGCCGTTCGCAGCCGGGTCGGACTTCCTTCGGTTCCGGTTACAATGGATGCGATTAAGTATGAACGCCGTATGGAACTTGCTACCGAAGGTCATCGTTTCTTTGACTTGGTACGCTGGGGAGATGCCGACCGGGTGTTGAATCACATGCAAAACGGCTTTTCAAAACATTTTGTTGTCGGTAAAAATGAAATTTTGCCTATTCCGTTGGCAGAATTAACCAATACGCAAATGAAACAAAATACGGGTTATTAATTCAGAAAATAATAGCCTTTAAATTAAATGATGAATTATATGAAAAAAAATAGTATTCTATCAGTTATTTCGGGATTCTTGACCGTTTCTTTATTGAGCTTGGGATTGAGTTCCTGCTCCGATAACGATGCGAGTTTAAATGCTCCCGTTCCTACTGCAAGTTTCACATACAATGTGTTGACGCCTACAAGTTATGCCAACTCTCAAAATCTTGAATTGATTAATACCGGTAGCAATGGAATGCTTGCTTACTGGAATATCCCCGACATTGGTGATTTTAAGGGGAACGATATAAAAGTAACTATTGCGTTTGCCGGCACTTATACCGTGAATTTAACTGTCGGAGGGCCGGGCGGTTTATCTGATGCTATTACACAAATAGTAACCATTGATAAAGACAATCCGTATGCCATTGATCCGAATGGCATCTTCGGTATTTTGACCGGCGTCGGATTAGGTTTGTCTCAACGGACTTGGGTTGCCAATCCGGTTCTTAATTCCTGCGTAGTTGCCGAAAATTACGGATCTGCCATGAGCCAAGTAAATGGAACCGGAGGCGCTTGGTGGGGTTACGGAGCGGGCGATATTGATCCCAATACGGGTCGTACCGGTTATTTGGATGATACCTACACTTTTACCTTCGGGCAAGTAGGAACGTTTGCGTATAACGACAATAATACCGTCTATTTGGATGCGGGAGGGTCGGGTTGGACAAGCGCTTTGCCTGCGCCATGGAATACTTTCGGAGGAAATACCTCTTCAACCGATCTTTATAATTTGGTTCCCGCATTGAAACCTTGGGGTTCCGGCAATTTTACCTATTCGATTGCCGCCGCTCCTGCCGGCGTAAATGGCTTGGGGCTAATCACTGTCACCGGCGTAGGCGCCCATTTCGGTTTGCAGGATAAAACCAATGCCGGCGAATTAACAGATCCCACCGGAGTATCGGCTATTACCTACGATGTCTTGAAAATTGATACCGATCAAACGGATGCTTCCACCGGAAAACATTACGATGCAATTGTCATTGGACTTACCTATAATACCGCCGGAAATGTTTGGACTTTCTGGTTCAGATCCGACCGATAAATAATTACCGCCTCTTGCCTCTTCCCGGTCACATTTTAAAGGAAGAGGCGGCGGGGCGATTTAAAATCATCAAACAAAATTGAAAAATACGATGAAACGCAATAGTAGCCTATTATATGGTCTGTTGATTTTTTCTTCCTTGTTGGCTTGCGGAAATAAAAATGATGATATTCCGCCGGCAACACCAAGCGATTTGGAAATTGGCGTAGAAATAGTAGGAGCGACCGCCGACGCTCCCTACGGCGATGGCAGCGGCAAGGTTAATCTTACCTTATCCGGTAAAAATGTTACATCTTTTATAGTGACTCTGCCTACCGAAGATAAAACGCTTCCGCTGAATGCTCCGAGCGGCACGGTTCTGTGTACGTTTGCTTCCCATCCGGGGACTACTTCGCCCTATCCTGTATCTATTTCGGCGTATTGTAATACGGTTCGAAAAGATACTACGATTTCCGTAACGGTATATTGTAAAGCGACCGGAGAAGGAGTCGTATGGTCTGACGAATTTGACGGCACATCGCTAAATACCGGTATATGGAATTATGAAACAGGCAATAATAATGGCTGGGGAAATAATGAAAAAGAATATTATACCGACGATGCGGCAAATGTAAGCGTAAAAGATGGATATTTGCAAATTACGGCGCTTCATTCACCCAATTATAACAATACGGGATTTGATTATACCTCTGCCAGAATAACCACTCAAAGCAAATACGCATTTACCTATGGTAAAGTGGAAATACGGGCAAAAGTTCCGGGCGATCCGGGAACGTGGCCTGCATTGTGGATGTTGGGCAGTAACATCAATTCTGTACCATGGCCCGGCTGCGGGGAAATTGATATTATGGAACAGGGAACCGTTACCGGATTGGACAATATCTTGTGTTCATTGCATTGGGGCGGAGACGCTTCCGATTCGCGCAATGTACCCGGATCAACAACCGACTTTCATTTGTATTCATTGGATTGGAGAGCCGATCATATTGCATTTTATATTGACAATTCGCTGCTTTACAGTCAGCCGAATAATTCGAGCTTACCGTTTAATCAAAATTTCTTCTTTATTTTGAATGTAGCGGTTGGAGGAAATATGGGCGGTAATAATATCAATTTGGGTTCGGGATCAACGATGTATGTTGATTATATTCGGGTTTACAACTAAAATTAAATTTGATAAATGAAAAGTTTATTGCTTGGCCTTTCGGTATGTTTCTTTTTCCTATCTGCCTGTTCAAAAAATAATGAAAATGGAAATGACGGCGCGCCTACGAATCTGAAAGTTTCTGTGCAAGTGGTTGGAGCAACGGAAGCTATGCCTAACGGCGATGGAAGCGGCAGCGTTAATGTTACTATGTCCGCTACCAATGCTACCACTTACCAATTGGTTTTACCTACCGAAAACAAGACTTTTACTTTGAATAATCCGAACGGAGGAACTTTAAGTTATTCTTTTTCGGCCAATCCCGGAACGACTGACACTTATCCGTTGCAGGTAATCGCTTATAACGGTTCTGTCAAAACGGATACAATTTTGTATGTTCAAATTTATTGCGGTTTCTTAAAATCGGACGTTTCATTTTGGATGACTACTCCGGATAAAAGCGCGCTCTTGAAATATCAAAATGTAAACTTGACTTTTACCCAATCGAGCAATTCTTACGCTATCATTGACGTAGATGCTTCTCAAAAATTCCAAACCATTGACGGTTTCGGTTTTGCTCTTACCGGCGGAAGCGCGACCCTTATTAACGGACTGGATGCAAAAACAAAAGACGATTTATTGAAGGAGCTTATTCTGACAGACTCTACCGGCATCGGCGTCAGTTATTTGCGTGTAAGCATCGGCGCATCCGATTTAAGCGCGTCAACTTTTACATACGATGATACTCCGGGCGATTCTACTTTGCAATATTTCAATATGAATATGGAAAAGACTGATTTGATTCCCGTATTGCAAAAAATAATCGCCTTAAATTCCGATATTAAAATAATCGCTACCCCTTGGAGCGCACCGGCTTGGATGAAAACCAATAACAACCTTTACGGAGGCGGCGATACGCCCGGCCGTCTGAAGCCGGAATGCTATGACGTATATGCCCGTTATTTTGTGAAGTATATTCAAACGATGGAAGCGGCGGGCATTCCCATTGAAGCGGTCACTCCACAGAACGAACCGTTGAATGCTTGGAATAATCCGGCCATGTTGATGGAAGCCGGCGAAGAAGCCGATTTTATTAAAAATTATTTAGCTCCTCAATTCAAAGCGGTCGGAATAAAAACAAAGATTATTATTTATGATCATAATTTAGATCATCCCGAATATGCGACTTCCATATTAAGCGATCCGGATGCATACAATGTGGTTGACGGGTCGGCATTTCATCTGTATGCAGGCGCTATCGGCACGATGTCGTCTGTACACAATCAATTTCCCGATAAGAATTTGTATTTTACGGAACAATATACTTCTTCAAGCGGCGACTTTGGCGGAGATGTACAGTGGCACATTGAGAATGTGATTATCGGAGCAACCCGCAATTGGAGCCGAAATGCGATCGAATGGAATTTGGCTTCGGATCCGAATATGAATCCTCATACCAACGGAGGCTGTTCCGATTGCCTTGGAGCGGTTACTATCAACGGAAATTCAGTAGAAAAAAGAAATCAAAGTTATTATGCAATAGCTCATGCCTCTAAATTTGTTCGACCCGGTTCTGTTCGAATAGCGTCATCAGAGGTTAATAATTTACCGAATGCGGCTTTTCAAACGCCCGACGGGAAAAAAGTATTAATTGTATTGAATAAATCAAATTCAAATATTACTTTTGATATTCGTTTCAGTGAACAGGCGGTTTCTCCGACGCTTCCCGCCGGAGCCGTTGGAACCTTTGTTTGGTAATTATGATCTTATTATTTAAATATTTATAGGTATGAAAAGAATTTTCATTGTAGCCCTCTCTTTTTGTCTATGCACTTTGACGCATGCCCAACAGGCAACGGTTTACACAACGGCAAAAGACACTTCTTTGCGAATTTCGGAATCGGAAACGCTCGTTTTTAAAGATGCTCAACAGCCCCCCGAATCACAACCTTGTGTATTTGTGGATGCAAGTAAACAATTCCAATCTCTTATCGGCATCGGCGGAGCGCTTACCGACGCTTCGGCGGAAACGTTTGCCAAGTTACCCGAAGCGGTGCAACAAGAGTTTTTGACGGCTTATTATGATCCGCAAAAAGGCATCGGCTATACTTTCGGACGAACTACGATGGGCAGTTGCGATTTTTCAAGCGACAGCTATACGTATGTTGCCGATAAAGACACGGCATTGAATACGTTCAACGTGCAACACGATATGAAATATCGCATTCCGTTTATTAAGCGAGCGCTCGATAGAGCGGGAGGCACATTGACTCTATTTATAAGTCCGTGGAGTCCGCCGGCTTGGATGAAAGACAATAACAATGTGCTTCAAGGCGGTCATTTGCTTCCGCAATACCGTCAAGTGTGGGCCGACTATTTTGTAAAATTTATTCAAACCTACGAAAAATTGGGAATCCCGATTTGGGGATTGACTTCGCAAAATGAACCGATGGCGAAACAAACGTGGGAATCGTGTATCTATACGGCGGAAGAAGAACGCGATTTTGTCAAATATTTCTTGGGACCCACTCTGCAAAAAAACGGGATGGCCGATAAGAAACTGATGATCTGGGATCATAACCGAGACCTTATTTACGAAAGGGTAAGCGGTATTTTGAATGATCCGGACGCTGCAAAATATGTGTGGGGAATCGGTTATCATTGGTATGAAACATGGACGGGAGGAAATATGATGTTCGATAATCAACGGCGAGTATATGAATCGTTTCCCGATAAACCGCTTGTTTTCACGGAAGGATGTGCGGAAGTTTTTAACAGAGAAGCGCTGAATGAGTGGCGTTTGGGCGAAAAATACGGATATTCGATGATCAATGATTTCAACAACGGAACCGTAGCGTGGACCGATTGGAATGTTTTATTGGATGAAAACGGAGGCCCGAATCATGTCGGTAACTTCTGCTTTGCCCCTATACATGCCGATACCCGAAGCGGAAAATTGATTTATACCAACAGTTACTATTATATCGGACATTTTTCCAAATTCATACATCCGGGCGCTAAACGAATTGTAAGTTCTTCCAATCGGAACGGATTGCTGACGACTGCATTTTTGAATACCGACGGGAAAATTGCCGTTGTTGTAATGAATCTTACCGATGCAAAAATAAATTACAATCTTTATCTGGCTGGGAAATATATACCGGTTACCGGTTTGCCCCACTCTATTTCAACGCTGATGATTCAATGATAAGTTTGCTTTTATTTATAAATTATACTATTTTTGTAAGTCAACTTTGAAATAGTATAGCAATAAAAAAAGCGATTCGCATCGTTAGTTGGTCAATACTGTCGTTGTTTATTTTGGTATTGGTCGTTTATTTTTTGTTGAGCCTTTCGCCTGTCCAACAAAAGATAAAAGAGATTGCTTTGCAGGAAATTATGAAAAAGACCAATAACAAAATAAGCATCGGCGCTCTCCGCTTTCGTCCTTTTAACCGGTTGCAATTGGAAGAAATATATGCCGCCGATTTGAAAAACGATACGCTTCTTTATGCGAAAAAATTAAATGCCGCTTTCGATTTGTTTAAGCTTATGCGCAAACAATTCGTCATTCGGTCGGTAGAAGCGGAGAACTTTGACCTGCATATCTCTCAAGACAGCACCAATGCTCCGTTTAATTTCCAATTTTTAATTGACGCATTTGCTTCCGACACTACTCAATCGGCCGATAATTCCAACCTGCAATTGACCGTTGATCATATTTTGCTGAAAAACGGGCATTTGCGTTACGATGTTCTTTCCGAACCCGCTCAAGCGGCCGGTTTGTTCGACGTCAATCACGCAGAGATACGAAATTTGCAACTCGATGCCAAACTGTATTTAAACAATTCGGAAGATTGGAACGGCTCGATTGAAAATCTATCTTTCGATGAAAAGTGCGGTTTTGCATTGAAACAAATGAAGTTTCAAATCAAAAATTTAAACAGTCGGTTACAGGCGGATCGGTTTTATGTTTCATTGCCGCATTCGGAAATCGAAATAAAGGAAGCGAACCTTGATTATACCGGTTTCCAACCAAGTGAAATCCTGTCCGGAGCTGCTTATTCGTTACTTCTTTCTTCCGTTAAATGCGACCTCCGCGATTTCGCTTGTTTTTATCCGAAACTTGCTGAATATACCGATATACTTACTTGTTCGGGAGAAATTAAAGGAACGTTTCCGGAAATTTCAATTCCGCATTTAGAACTGAACTACGGAACGCAACTTCAATTAGCGTTAAGCGCCGGCATAGCCGATTACAATGCGTGGGAAACATCCGATTTTACTCTGGATGTTAAAAAATGTCTGGTTGATCCGGAACCGTTCGGGCTTCCCATACATGCGGAACCGATTACTTTAAACGGAAAAATAACCGGTTCGTTGCCGGATTTGAAATTGGACTTGACTGCCCAAAGTGAACAAGGCGATTGGACATTAAACGGCACGGGAGGATACGACGTTTCTTCGGAAAATATTCGTTTCGATTTGAATATGGAATCATCCGAATATAATTTAAAAAGTTTATTATCTGATAGTACTTTAGGCAATGTATCGTTCCGATTGGCAACACAGGGAACAATCGCCGCTTTAAATAAGGTAGATGCAAAAGCGGATGCGGAAATCCGCCGCTTCGATTATCTCGGATACAGTTACCGGAATATTACCGCAAATGCAACTTACGGAAATGATAACGTTTCGATTAACTTAACCGGTGAAGACCCCAACTTACCGTTGAAAATACATGGGAAAGCCGGGTTAAACAAGGAAAATACTTTTGTACAATTGTATGCTAAATTAGACGGGGTGCGTCCGGACAGTTTGAATCTTTTACCACAATATCCGGGTTCAACATTATCCGGTATTCTCAATGCGGACATCAAAGGATTTGATCCGGAACGAATGACTGCGTCCGTTGTGATTGAGAATTTACATTTGAGTACCTCGGCGGGAGCTTTCACCGATTCGCCGATTACGTTTTCGTACAGCGCCGGCGCCGACCGACAAAAACAAATCAATCTGCGATCTTCCACGCTGAATGTTCGCGGGAAAGGTAATTTCACTTACGAAGGAATCGCTCAATCTATCAGTCGGGCTTTCCCCGGGTTGTTTCCTTCCGGTAACCGAAAAACAACTTCGGATCGGGATAATTTCGATTTTCTTGTCGGCATACGTCATGCAAATGAAATAGCCCGTTTGTTGGAGTTGGAAACAGCCATCCCCGACTCGGCGCTTTTTGTCGGTAAATACATCGGGGAAGATGAAAATTTGAATCTGAATGTTACCGCCTATTGTATATTCACTGAATCGGATACGGCTCGGGTGAACTTGGATTTATCCAACGAGCAACATAATTTAATCGCTCGATTGGATTTGAAAAATAAATCGAATCAATATGAGTTGGAAGGAAATATGGGGGCGACTGTCGAATTTATTCCGACCTCGAACCTTACCAAGCCGAATATGAATATTGCATTAAATCCCGGATCGCTTACGCTGAATGGTACCGCTTTTCATATTCATTCGGCTCAAATTATTGTTACGAACAATAAATATGAAATCAACGATTTTGCTTTGCAACATTCTTCATCGGAATATTTAAAAGTAAACGGAATATTATCGGACAATACGAAAGATTCGCTTCAAGTTACCATTAACCACTTTGAAATCGGAACATTTTTGTCTGCTCTGAAAAATAAAATTCCTTTGTCCGGAACGGCTTCCGGCGATATTACGCTTTCCCGATTGATGACCAATCCGCTTATACTCACCCGTAATTTTACAATTGACAGTATGGTATTCGACAAGAATCCGATAGGAGATTTACAAGTAAGAAGCGTTTGGAATTCCGAGCGGCAAGGGTTGGTTTTGCGAGCTGCGTGGAATCATCCGAATGCTCCGGAATCGTTGATCTCCGGGTTAGTTTTGCCGAAAAAAGACTCGCTTATATTGACAGCGAATATACAAGGAATTCAATTGAATTGGTTGTCCGGTTATTTACCGGATAATCTCTCCGGATTAACCGGGGAGTTGGGCATGCAAATCAAAGCCGCCGGAAAATTGGATGAACCGATTTTGACCGGTACAATTTATCTGAATGATGCAAGCGTCGGGATTCCGATGCTCAACACACGATACCGAACTTCAGATTCGATTTTTTTGGAAAAAGATCAAATTGTTTTTCGGGATTGCATTGTTTATGATGAGACCAATCAGAATGTAAAAATCAACGGAAGTATCAAACATAACCGATTTTCAGCTTTCAATCCGAAATTAACGCTTGATTTCAACCGTTTCTTAGTGTTGAACAACAGCGAGCAAACCGACAGTTTGTTTTACGGACTGATCCGAGTGAGCGGCAACTTAAATGTATTCCTACAAAACAAAGATTGGATAGTGCAAGGCAAATTAAGCAACGAAAAAGCAAACAAAATGATGCTGAATCTTCCATCGAGTTTGGAGGCGGAACGTTACAATTGGTTGACTTTTGTAAATACGCCCAAAAAAGATTCGCCGGCAGTCGTAAAAAAGCAGGTTGAAAGCGAGTTGTCCGCTTTTTCATTTCCAATGAAATTTCGCATTACGCTTTCCGTTAATCCGGAATTGAGCGTAGGCACGATAATCAATCCGGATACTAAAGATGCGGCTATAGTCACCGGTAGCGGAGTTTTGGATTTGTCGTACAGCTTGGATAATCCGGTTCCTTCTTTACTTGGAAATTATGTTATTAACGATGGTAAATGTACTTTGTCTTTAAAGGGCATTACCAAAAAGACATTTTCTGTTCAGCCGGGCGGAAAATTGAATTTTCAAGGCGACCTCATGAATACAACTTTCGATTTAACGGCAATATATAGTCTTCGGGCTTATTTGACAAGTCTTGATCCGAGTTTTGCATCCATGGCGACTGCCTCAAGAATTCCGGTAAATTGCTTGCTTACCGCCAACGGAAAATTAGAAGATATGCGATTGATATACCGAATCGAATTACCGGACCAGACGAATGAAATTCAACGAAAAATGGACGGATTAATTTATTCCGACGAGATTAAAATCAAAGAAATCGCTTATTTGCTGGCATTCGGTTCTTTCATGCCGATTAATTCCGGATCGACGAATACGGGTAATTCTTCCCTCTGGACGTCGTTGGCATCGTCTTCCATTACGACGCAGTTGAACAATTTATTGTCGGGCGTTTTATCGGACAATTGGACAATCGGAACGGATTTGCATAGCAATGATGCTAATTTCTCAAATGTAGATATGGACGTCAACATTTCCACTCGCATGTTCGATGATCGGTTGACCATAAACAGTACGTTGGGTTATCATAACAATACAGCCCAAACCAATAATTTTACGGGGGACTTTAATATCGAATACAAGTTGACGCCGCGCGGCAATGTACTTTTGCAATTCTACAATGTCACCAATAATCAATACTACGATAAATCCCGATCTCCTTTAACGCAAGGCGCCGGAATTGTGTATAAACGAGAAGCGCGTACATTTCGGCAATTATTCAGAAGTTTACGGTTGAAGAAAAGGACGACCGACAACCGATAATGAATCATTTTTTCTTTTGTTTAACAGTATGTTTGAATTTCATTTTTCGGTGAAAACGTTCGGCAATTTGTTCTTTCCTCCCCAACTTGAAGTCAAAATTTTTGATTTCAAATTTATCCATTCTTCTTTATTTAATCGAATAATATATCCTTCCGGAAATTTATCGGGATTATTCTTTATCGCTTGATTAATCTCCCTTGTTTCCACACCATACAACGATGCTACGTCGCTATCAAGGATTACGTTTTGGTTTCGGATGGTCAAAATTTTTTCTTCTACTTGGTTAAATTTAATCACTTCTCTCATATTATTTTATTTTGAAAAACATTTTTCAATTATTCGACTACAAAACTAATCATTTTTATAATCAAAACAAACAAAGTTGTATCTTTTTATTGAATTTTTCGGCATCGAATCAATTGGCTTTTTAATACAGAGAGTTGGAATCATGTATAAACTGGAAAGTTATAAAATCGCGCCATTATGGCGTGATTTTTATTCTGATATTCTAAAAAATTAAACAAAATGCGCCATTTTGTCTTATTTCTAATATGTTTTTGTATTGGAACAAAATTTGCTTATTTTCTCGTATAAAAACAAACAAAAATGTATAATTAAAAATGAGAGGAGGAAAATAAAATGGCACAAATTAGTAGAAGAACTCAAGCATGGTTACCGGAAATTTTGTTTAACGACTGGTTTAACGACAGCGTATTTGGAGGTCAACGGACGATAACGTCTCCGGCATTGAATATTTTGGAAAAAGAAAACGGCTTTCGTGTAGAATTAGCTGCGCCCGGATTAGTCAAAGAAAATATTAAAGTTGACATAAACAAAGAAAATCAGTTGGTGATTTCGGCTGAAAAGAAAACCGAATCGGAAGAAAAAGAAGAACGCTTTTTACGTAAAGAATTTGCTTACTCTCAATTCGTAAAAACGCTTACTTTGCCCGATGATGTTGACAAGGATGCAATCAATGCTGTGTATGAAAACGGTATTTTGTCTGTCGAAATTCCAAGAAAGCATAAACCGATTACGGAAGAAACCAAATCAATTGCCATTTCTTAATAGGAATGATTAAAAAAGAAGGGCGTTTGGAAAGTTTTTCAAGCGCCCTTTTTTTAATTTATTCCGGTAACAATCGAACCATTTCTTTTTCCACATACCAGATAAATCCTTCCACATTCGGATAATTCATGGTTTGCAAAAGCGTCAAGTATTCCTGCATTTGCGTTTCATGGGAACGATGCGGTTCGCCGAATTTGTAATCAATAATAATAGTGGCATCATCGGATAATAGTACGCGGTCGGGACGTTTGGTCGTTATCGTATCCTCCTCTTTCACGATAATGGAAAACTCCGGATAGACGGTGTATTTCCTCGAAAACCAATCTTTCACTTGCGGACTTTGAATATAGGAGCGGATTTTATCTTTGTAAGCGTCTTTTTCTTCCGGAAGAATCAAACCTTCCGAAACGAAGCGTTCAACAGCTTTATCAATATCGTCCGAAGTCCGGATAGCGGCAAAAAGCGCATGCATGATATTTCCGTGCGTTATGTATTTTTCCTTTGAAGGCGAGTCGGAACGGATAAATTCACGCGATTGATTTGATTGTTTAAAAACGGATTTTCCCTCCGGAAATTCGCCGGATATAAAATCAACGTACATCGGCGGCGGAGTTTGTTTCAGAGGATTTTCGGTTTCCTCTGTCGCCTTACGGATATTCGTCAAAACCCCAGTTTCGTAATGTCCGGTATCGCTTTCCCAATCGCCGTTCAAATCGGGAACTATCCATTGCAATAAGTCCGATACATTTTTGATGTCTCCCGACGAAGCAAGCTGTTTTTTGTTTTTTCCGAAAATAATCAGATTTTGTTCGGCACGGGTAAACGCAACATACAACAGATTCAAGTTATCCAACCACGAAAGTGAAGTCTCGTGGCGGTATTCTTCCGAAAAAACGGTATTTTTCATCTTTTCCGAATAACTGACGGGAAGCAATTCCAAATCATAAAAACCTTCTTTCCGGCTGCACCACACAATGGGATTTTTTTTCGGGTTTAATTCCCAATTGCAATACGGAATCAAGACCGTATGAAATTGCAATCCTTTCGATTTGTGAATCGTCATCGCGCGAACACCATCAATTCCGTCTCCCGCAGGAATGGTTTTCAACGATAATTCATCATCCCAAAATGTTAAAAACGAGTGTATATCCGTGGAATGGTCTTTCAGATAATCCGTAACCGCATCGAAAAAGAAAAAAAGATAAGCAGATTGGCCTTCGATTCTTTCCAAACCGTAAAAGCAATACAAATGAGAAACAAGTTCGAGGAGAGGCATGGTCGCGAACTCGCATTCCACTTTCTCTTCCGGAGAACGTTTGGGAATAAGCCGCAAAAGATATTCCAGATTGGCTCTGTTCACCGGATTATCGGGATAAGCGCTGGCTTTCAAGGCTTCGATAATGATTTTTACCGCCAAGGAAGAATTTAGTTGAAACGCTTCGTTGGAAACGACGTTTAAATAATTTCCGGCGGTTAATTCGGGATAATCTTCTTTTTGAGACGAAAAATAATCGGCAATCCACCGAATTTGATTGTTATTGCGCGTTAAAATACAAATATCTTCGGCTCGAATCTCCGCAGTTTGCAGAAGTTGTATCTTTTCAAGTAAAGCCGATAAAACCGCCTCCTTGTATTTTTCCGTTTCCCCGTCTTGCAAAAAATCAACGCTTACATATCCGGCATCCGTTTTTTCCGGTGTCGTTTGATTGACGGATTCTTTGTTGTAAACCAAAGAAAACGGCGATTCAGTCGAATCAAACAATTCTGCTTTGTATTTATCATCCAATAATTTGCCGGCTTCCGTAAAAAAATCATTGTTAAATGCAACCACACGTTTTTCGCTCCGACGATTGCAAATCAGCGATTCTTCCGTAACTGCCAATTCTTTATCCACTTGATTCAAAATTCGCCAATCGCCGTTCCGCCAACGGTAGATGGATTGTTTGACATCGCCGACAATCATACTGAAACGATTGTTGGCAAGAATATCGGATAGCAAAACCTTGAAATTATTCCATTGCAAGCGAGAGGTATCTTGAAATTCGTCAATCATGACATGTCGGATTTCCGCCCCGATTTTTTCATAAATAAACGGCGAATCGGAAGCGTCAATCATTCGGTGAAGAAATAATGCCGTATCGGATAACATGAAATTGTTGTTTTCGGCGTTTATATTGCTGATTTCTTCGGTAATATACCAGATAAGCCCCAATTGATGAATGTTTCCCAGAATCAGATAAGAAGTATCTTGCTTTTGGCATACGCTAACCGTCTCCCACAGTAAATCCAGCAACCGGTTTTCGGCAAGAGCGATAATATCGTTGCGTCTTTTATGGGCTTTGGTTGACCAATTCTCCGGGCTGGCCAACAGATTCTCGATTGTATTCGTAATCTCTCCCCGTTGATTTTCCGCCAGATTTCTCCAAAATTCAAAGACATGCCCTTTTCGGAAAAAATCGCTTGCATCCAATTGATTTTCATTTAATAAATCAATCGCTTGCCGGTATGTTTTCTTGAAATACGCCTTATATCCTTGTAAAAGTGAATAATGATAATTCTTTATATCACTGAAAATAAACGGATTATTATTTAGTTGATCGCGTAAAACCGTTTCATGTTCTTGAAAAAATTCATCATAAATACACGCGCTGAAACGATACACATCGTCTTTGAAACGCCAATTCCCGTCTTGCTCCAATTTATTTTCAACATAAGTGGTCAACCATTGAAGAA